>JAUYPG010000018.1 GCA_030695805.1 Nanobdellota archaeon | reverse complement strand
ACTTTTCGGTCTTTGGCTCCGCATCCGGCTTTGATTCGCTTGAAGAATGTTTTGAGGAATTGACGCCGCGCGTTACCGCGATAGAGACCGGACTTTCAAGCGACCCCGCGATGAACTGGAGAATAGGAGAACTCGACCGTCTCGCGATTATTTCAAATTCAGACGCGCACTCCGCGCCCAAACTTGGGCGGGAGGCAAACGTATTTAATACGGAGCTCGGCTACAAGACGATAACGGACGCAATGCGCGGAAAGAAAAAGGAGCTTGAATATACGATCGAGTTTTATCCGGAAGAAGGGAAGTATCATCTGGACGGCCACCGCGACTGCCAAACGCGCATGGAGCCGCGTGAAACAAAAGCAAAAAATTTTCTCTGTCCCAAATGCGGAAAAAAAGTTACGGTGGGCGTCTTACACCGCGTGGAAGATCTCGCAAATCACCCCCAAGGCAGAAAGCCAGAGGGAGCGCGGCCATTCAAGAGCATCATTCCGCTCTCCGAGATCATCTCTGAAGTGGAGGGCGTGGGAACCGCGTCAAAAAAAGTGCAGGCCGCGTATATGGGCGTGTTGCAAAAGCTCGGTAATGAATTTCATATCCTTCTTGACGCGTCGGAAGAACATATAAAGGAAGCGGGAGGGGAATGCCTCGCGGAAGCGATAGTCCGTATGCGCGAAGGCAAGGTCCACATCGAAGGCGGCTATGATGGGGAGTATGGCAAGGTTCATGTCTGGGACGATAAAGAAAAGAAAGGAGCGTCTTCACAACGCAAATTATTGTAGGCGTGACTGAGACCTTTGCCCTATGCATTTTAGTAAAGAGTTGTAGTTACTAAAGGAGACGCGCTTGTGCCGCGCCCTTTTTTTTCTTGGGAAGAAGTGTCTGTCGGGGAACAATATTTTCGGGAATCGCATCTAAAAATGGGGAAGGCGCGCGCTCCGAAATTTTCCCGAAAAGCATACGCCGCCGCGCGTGTGTAATATACAAACGCTCCTTCGCCCTTGTCATGGCAACATACAAAAGCCGCCTCTCTTCCTCCGTGTCTTCCGATCGCTCATACGGAAACAACCCCTCCTCAACTCCTGCCACAAAAACCACCGGAAACTCCAAGCCCTTTGACGCATGCGCAGTCATTAAGGTTACCGCGTCATTTCGAAGCGGAACATCTTCAGCGCGGGAAAGCAGGGCGTATCGCAAGAACGATTCTATGGAATTGTACAGAGCGGCCATGGTCTGGAGTTGTAAAATGTTCTCATATTTTTGCGCGCCAAGAGGCGTGCTGTCGTCGTACTTTGCTTGGAGCCCTTTTTCCCGAATAATATCACGAATCGCATCAGGGGGATTTTGTGAGGAATCCCGCGCCTGGAGATATTTCAATAGTTCTCGAATCTCCGGCTTTTCAAAAAAATTTTCTTCCCCAACCAGTTGGCAGGGAATTCCGGCGTGGGAAAAAGCGCGGGCAAATTCTTTGCCAATGGCTTTTAGTCGATAGAGGATGGCAATATCTCCCGCGTGATAGGAACCAAGCAGTCCGGCATCCGTCTCCCGCATATCCTGGCCCCCGATAAGCCGCTTCACCTCGCGGAGTATGTATGAAACTTCGTCTTTGTCCGAGGGAAGAGATGTGATTGAGACATATTCTCCAGCGCACGAGATCGGATCTCCATTGGAGATCCGATCTCCAAAAATTAAACGCGCGGCGGCATGAATTGAGGGATGAGAGCGGTAATTTTTTGAAAGTGAAATCTTCATAGGATTCGGGAAATAGGCATCAAAAGAAAAAAAGTTTTCAAGAGTCGCGCCCCGGAATCCGTAGATTGCCTGATTCGGGTCCCCGATTACGCACACGTTTCCGTGACCCGCGCCCAAAAGCCGGAGAATATCACCCTGAACCGGATTTGTATCCTGATATTCGTCAACGGAGATAAAGCAGAAGCGTTCTTGGTAGTGCCGCAGTACCTCGTCATGCTTTTCAAAAAGTTCTTTGAGAAGGGAAAGCAAGGAATCAAAATTTAAAAGGCCGTCCTCAAAATTTTTTCGCGCGTCAGGGACTTCGACTAGAGCTCCGTGGAGTGATATAACGTCATACGCGAGGGAGTGAAAGGTAGAAATGTAAGGGAGGGAAGGCGTGCGTTCCTCTAATCGTTTCCGCATCTCGTCCGCGGCCTTATTCGTGAAAGTGAGCGCTAAAATTTTCTCCGGCGGGACTCCTTCTTGAATCAAAAAAAGAATACGCTCCACAAGTACCCGCGTCTTGCCGCTTCCCGGGCCTGCGGTGATAATGAGCGGTCCTTTGGTTGTCTCTACCGCTTTCTCTTGCTCTGGATCAAGATTCATCCCTCACCCTTGGAAGATTGCGTCCCTGCAATCTTCTCGTGTTATGTTGTCTTGCCGCACCTTTGTACATCTTATTATTTTACAAGATCCTCTCTCCCTCGTGGAGGTATCTTTCAAGGGTGAGGGATTCATATATTTATTTTCGTCTACAATATGTCGCCGCTTTGACTTCGACCGAGCTCGGTCGAGAGCTGGCGAGATTATTATACAAAAAGAAGGCGAAAATAACCTCGAGTGTAGGCGAACATAAAAACATTCTCTCAAAAATGCGGCTAGGAAACAATTACTATCTTTACCAGACGGCCGTCTGGTAAAGATAGTAAAAGAACATTAGCGCACCGCCCGGCCTTTGTTCTGTCATCCGGCCTTTGTTCTGCCTCGGCGGGGCTTCGGTGCTGTGTTCCGCCATGGCGGCTACAGAACGACGAGGAGTAGGCCAAGTAGCGGTGTTTTTAGTTTTTCGTGAGATTGATGGCGTTGATGTTAGATTCCATTTTGAATCGTATATAACATAAGAATAATGTAGTATACTTTGAATTATGAAACTACCGAAATGTTATCCCCTGAGCTTGTCGAAGGGTAGCATTTTAGCTTTATTTTGTAGGTATGCCTTTCCTTCGACTCGGCTCAGGATAATCTGGCTCAGGCAATAATTGGGTTTCGTAATTCAAGGCGATAGGAACTTAATGTCTGGATATCCGACCCCGCTTAGCGGGGTCGGATATCCTGTTGATAACTTAAAAAAGAAAAAAGCAAAAAGTAGATAAATAAAGGATTTTTTGTAAAACCTCCTCCGACATAAGGTCTGGGGAGGTTTTGACTTGTGGGGAATCAGTAGTACAATTGATAACACAAGTGGGGAACTGTGGATGAAAGTGTGGATAACCACCCCATTTAGGGGATAACTCAACGGAATTTCTAATTACTAATTTCTAATTACTAATGAAATCCCAATGACCAAATGACCCAATGACCAATGACTTTTTCGTTTTGGTGCTTGATTAGAAATTAGTAATTAGATATTAGAAATTTTAACTCTATGCTTCTCGGCGAATACAAACACTCAATTGATACGAAAGGACGCCTCGCTGTTCCCGCGAAATTTCGGGAGGCCATAACGAGCGGAGCAATTATCACAAGGGGGTTGGATCACTGCCTTTTCATGTTTGCGAAGCCCGAGTGGGAAAAGCTCGCGGAGAAACTCGTCGCGCTTCCGATCGCGCAGGCAAATTCCCGCGCCTTCGCACGCCTTATGCTCGCGGGCGCGAGCGATGTCAGCGTTGACGCGCAGGGAAGAATTTTAATTCCGGAATATTTGCGGGAATACGCGGGCCTTGGGAAACAGGCGGTCGTCGCCGGGCTCTATAACAGAATCGAGGTCTGGGATAAGGAGGAGTGGGAGAGATACAAAAAGAGGACAGAGTCGGCTTCTGACGAGATAGCCGAGAAGCTGGGAGAGTTAGGAATATAAATCCCAAATCCCAAGCACCAAATCACAAACAATACCAAATGACCAAAACTCCAAATACAAAACACGTTTTGAATTTTGAACATTTGGGTTTGGAATTTGTTTGTAATTTGGGATTTGTAATTTGGAATTT
>JAUYPG010000019.1 GCA_030695805.1 Nanobdellota archaeon | reverse complement strand
TTTTTATTGACGAAATCCACATGATTGTGGGGGCAGGCGCCGCGGAAGGCGCGGTGGACGCCTCAAATATGCTAAAACCCGCGCTTGCTCGCGGAGAGCTCCGCGCGATCGGAGCGACGACGCTTCGGGAATATCAGAAGTACATCGAGCGCGACGCCGCGCTTGAGCGCAGATTTCAGCCGATCTTCGTGGAAGAGCCCTCGATCGAGAATTCGATCGCGATTCTGCGGGGCCTCAAGGAAAAATACGAAATGCATCATGGCCTGAAGATTTCGGATGGCGCGATCGTATCCGCGGTGAATCTTTCGGCGAAGTACATCAGCGACCGCTTTCTGCCGGACAAGGCCGTGGACTTGATTGACGAAGCCGCCGCCGCGCGGGTACTCGAGTCCGACAGCGTGCCAGCCCAGATTGACCGGACAAGAAGACAGATTACGAAACTCGAAATCGAAAAGTCAGCGCCAGCGACCGAGGGCCAAAAGAAGGCGAAAACGCATTCCGCGCGCGCGGAAGAGGAACTCCTGCGCCTAAAAAAAGAAAATGATGAACTTTCGGCAAAATGGCACGCGGAAAAAATTTCCGTGGAAAATCTTCATAATCTTCGGAAGCATGTGGAGAACCTGAAGCGGGAGTCGGAAGTCGCGGAACGCGAAGGAAATCTTGAGCGCGTGGCCCAGATCTTGTACGGAGAACTCCCGAAGGCGGAGAAAGAGGTGAAAGCGTTTGAGAAAAAATATATCGGGGAGGCGAGGCAGGACAAATTTATCAAGGAATATGTGGATGAAGAGGATATTGCGGCAGTTGTTTCGCGCTGGACCGGAATTCCGACCATAAAAATGCTCGAGTCCGAGATGCAAAAACTTTCCCGCATAGACAAGGAGCTCGAAAAGAGCGTGGTAGGGCAGAAAGAGGCGATTGACGCGGTGTCAAGGGCGCTCAAGCGTTCGCGGGTCGGGCTCGCGGACACGGCGCGTCCGCTCGCCTCCTTCATGTTCCTCGGGCCAACAGGCGTGGGGAAAACGCATCTTGCAAAGACGCTCGCGAACTTCATGTTTAACAACGAAAAGGCGCTTGTGAGGATTGACATGTCCGAATACATGGAGCGCCACGCGGTCTCGCGCCTTATGGGGTCGCCCCCGGGGTATGTGGGCCACGAGGAGGGCGGGCAACTCACCGAAGTCGTCCGCCACAGGCCCTATAGCTTGATCCTCTTTGACGAGATAGAAAAAGCCCACCCCGAGGTATTCAATATCCTCCTCCAGATTCTGGACAACGGGCGGCTCACGGATTCAAAAGGAAAGACCGTAAACTTCAAAAACACCATTATTATCCTCACCTCGAACGTGGGAAGCGAGTATTTTCAGGAACTCTCATCCATCGGGTTTCGGGGAGATGGGGAAGAAGCCGAAGGTGGCGCGAAGCAAAAGGAGGAAGAATTCCGGAAAAAGGCGGAGGAGGCCCTGAAAGACACCTTTAAGCCCGAATTTTTGAATCGTCTGGACGAGATCATCATCTTTCACCCCCTCGCCCCCGCGCACATGAAGAAGATCGTGCGTGCCGAACTTGAAGAGGTAAAGGGGCGCCTGAAGGAAAAAGGAATTGATTGTGAGGTGAGCCGGGAGGTGGAAGCGCATCTCGCGAAAGAGGGCTTCCACTCCGAATACGGCGCCCGCCCTATAAAACGGCTTGTCCAAAAGCTCATCGTGGACGCGCTCGCGGACAAGCTTATCCGAGGTGATGTACGAGAAGGCCAAAAAGTTAATATCTCTTTCGACAATACGACGAATCGGGTGGAGATCGGCGTCTAGGGAGGCGACCGAGATCGGAGCACTCCTTCTTCTCTTCGTTTTTCAGGGGGGGCTCTTTGGCATCCTTTTTTTTGGAGGAACGACCCTGTGGCACATCCTCAAAGAGAAAAAAGAAGGAGTGCGGGGACCTATGCTCGTGTGGGCAATCATGAACATTCTCTTCGCGAGGGGAGCGGGCATCTGGGCCACAGGGGCTCTTTCACAGGTCTTCTTTTTCGCGGTCTCCGTGCTCCTCTACCTCATGGTGAGGCGAATACCGCTTCCATTTTTGAAAAAAGAGAAAGAGGAGGGCGCGCGCGAAGTCGCAAATACCGGGCTTGTATTTCTGGTACTTATGTCCGGAACATATCTGCGGGATATAGGGCGATTTTGGGCGTTTGATATCCTTATATTGGCAAGTATAGGAGTCCTCTTATACGAGGAAGGGAAAAAAGAGGGGATACCGCGAAAACGAAATCTGCTCGCCGCGGGAATTGGAGCGCTTCTCTCTCTCGAAGTGGCATGGATTATGGACTTTTTACCCCTGCACCCCATAGGCCTTTCCGCGGGCCTTGCCCTAATCTACCTTACGCTGAAATGCGTCTTTAGAAGGTCATGGGCCGGAGGATTGCGGGTAAAAGCGGTACTGCAGGAGATCCTTGTGTTCACCGCTATTATGCTCCTCATACTCTCGACAACCTCGTGGGGCATGTAACACCGCTCGGTGTTACATCGTTATAATTAATGAAAAAGGTTGAAAACAAAAGGTTTTCTGACTTGACTGCACCAAAAAACAGAGTTAAAGTATAGAATCGTGCAAAAAGACAGGAGTGAGGCCTTGTCTCTCGCACAATAACGAATAACCATGACGATGACCGGGGCGAGATGTCCATGTCATATAGTCATTGTTATTGTCATTGTGTGAACAAGGGTCTCGCTCAAAAGCGAGTTTTTTATTTATTCATCCCGAGCCGAAGGCGAGGTTAAGCAGAAATAACCCCGAGCGAGTCCCGCTTGGCGGGACGACGAGGGGTTACATTCGGCGATACCATTTTCATTAGAAATTATCAGCCAAAGGCTGATCCGCCTCAGGCGGAGAAATTTTAACACAACCAACCCTCCTTTTTTGGCAATCGAAAGCCGGATAAGGGGCGCCGGAACCCATAAAGGTCGAACATGAAAAAACAAAACAAATAGTCGAATAATATTGCGAACCATATTTTCCAAAAGGAAATTATGGCGCAAAAAATATAATTACAGAAATGAGTACATTCATGAAAAAAGCCGCGACCGTAGGCCTTGCGGTATCAACCGCGATTTGGCTTTCCGGCGCGGCCGCGATTGTGCCTCTTGCTTCAGCCCAGACACTTACGGCTGAACAACTACAGGCGCAAATCACGCAACTCTTAGCACAGATCCAACTACTCCAGACGCAACTCTCAGCCCAGGCAGGCGGAGCCGCTGTAATCACCCCCGCTGTTTCCTGTTCCTTAACCCGCGACCTCACCGTGGGTGCGAAGGGAGACGACGTAAAGTGCCTTCAGCAGACCCTGAACGCGAACGGCTATGCTGTCGCGGCCTCGGGCGCGGGATCTCCGGGAAACGAGTCGTCCTACTTCGGCCCGGCAACACGCGCGGCCCTGGCAAAGTGGCAGGCGGCAAAGGGAATTACTCCCGCTGTCGGCTACTTTGGTCCGAAGACACGGACTGCTATTGCGAGCGCAATCGCGCCAGTGCTTGGTGGGACAACGCCGACAACCCCAGGAACGACAACCCCCGGAACAACCCCGATTCCAGCAGGAGTCGTGATTCCTTTAACCGGAGTCGCGATTACGCTCGCGTCGGATAACACTGCTCGCCAGGCCCTTCCAAAGGCCGCGAGCGGAGTCGTGTTCTTGAAATTTAACCTCGCCGGAACCGGCAAGGTGAATTCCTTGACATTCAAGCGCGCAGGAATCGGTTCGGTAAATGACTTCACGTCAGGCGGCGTCTATCTTTATGATGGATCAACTCGCCTTACGTCAGGCCGGACGATCAATTCCACAACCCACGAAATCCAGTTTCTGAACTTGGGCATTGTCCTGTCAGGAAGCGTGAAAACACTGACTCTCGTGGCTGATGTGGCGGGCGGCGCGACATCTGGAAACCGCAATAGCTTCTCGCTTGTTTCCGCCGGAGGTGATCCAACACCGACCGGAACCTTAGCGGGAAATGAGTTTGAGATCGCGGGCCAGACCGTGGGAGGACTTGATCCGACCTCGGGCGCGGGCCCCGCGAATCCCCGCATAGGGCAGAAAGAAGCCACCTTGCAGGAGTTTGTTCTGACCGCTTCCTCAACCGAAGACATTGAGCTCCGGCGCTTGGCTCTCATTGAGACCGGCACCATCCAGAACGACCATCTCACGAACTTCGTCTTGAAGGTGAATGACGTGATAGTCGCGAAAGCGGATGCTATCGGAGGAAAGGATCTTGTAACCTTTACTCTTGATAAGCCGTACACGATTGAAAAGGGCCAGCAGAGGACCTTCAAAGTATATGGCGACATCGGCGGCAAGGCGCGGTCGGCTGACACAATCATCCTCCGCTTTGACAGCGCAACGGACGTCTATGCGGTTGGAAAACTGTATGGATATCCGGTCTTGTCAACAATTAGCGCGCTTGACGCGGATTCCGAGGCGGACACCCTGACAATTCAGGGAGGAACCGTAACTCTGACCTTCAATGGTCCGATCGCGGGAGACCTGGCGCTCCGAGCCCAGGACGTGAATATCTTTGACTTCACGCTCGCGACCCAGAACAACATTGAAATCAAAAACCTTCGTTTCTACGCTACCACAACCGGCTATGTCTCTCCTGAAGGATATAATGACTACAAGGTTTGGGATGTAGAGAAGAACGCGGTTATCACGAGCG
>JAUYPG010000001.1 GCA_030695805.1 Nanobdellota archaeon | reverse complement strand
GCGAAGGAGTACGCGGATATTTCGCCGGAGCAGGAGAGATTTTTGGAAGCGGTTTGGCCGGGGAAGGTGACCGTCGTGCTTCGCACGACGGCGCGGACTCACGCGGAAATTGACGCGGACTCGCGCGGAAAGCCGTCTCGTTTTGTTGTTCGGGAGGGGACCATAGGGATGAGGGTGCCGGATGATGAATTTTTACAAAAAATACTTCGAGAGATGGGGATTCCGCTCGCGCAAACTTCCGCTAATGTTTCCGGGATGCCGCCCGCGCGGAGCGCGGAGGAGGTTCGTGTATGCTTTAAAGCGATAAAGCGCTCGCCAAACATTCTTCTGGACGGCGGTGTGCGGGCTGGTGACGCCTCGAGTGTTATTGATCTTTCGGGTTTGGTTCCCCTGGTTTTGCGGGAGGGGGCCTTTCCCAAAGCCCGTCTTTTCGAGCTTCTCCGAGATTCTGGTTTCTCCGGCTTTTCCGGATTATAATATGTATCATGGTACGAGTCGTTGTTATCATATTTATTATTGTTCTTGTCGTCCTCGGCGTTGGAGTTTTCGTCGGCCTGCGCGAGGTACGCGAGCGTGCCGCGAACAAAAAGGAGGCGGCGGCAATTAGCACCTCGACGGAAGCAAGGGCAAAGGGAGGCGGGTTTTTCGGGCTTCTTCGCAAGGACTACATATCTAAAGATCCTTTTCAGAGAAAGGAGTCCGGATTTCAGTTGAATAGGCGGGAAGATTCCGGCGTTGTGTTGAGCAGTTCGAATACGGACGCGTCGCGTGAGAGCGCCTCCGGTTTTGTTCTTCGGCGCGACCAGAGCGCCTCTTCGTTCAATGTCATTTCCGGCGGCGGCACGAGCTCAGAGGCCCCTTCGCGAGAGCCAAGGCCCCCTTTTGGTTTTACGAAAGAACAACTCTCGCCCCTTTTCGATCAGGTGATCATAAACTCTCTTCAGTACCCCAGGCGATCCGACTATGAACGAACCTCTATTATGCTCATGGCAAAGACAGGGCTTTCCCGGCCCATCAATATTACCGGATGGAAAATCAAGACGAACTCCGGGGAAACGCTTGTTCCGCAGGCCATCGAGAGGTATGTCCCCGCTGTTTCTTCGTCCGGAGATATTATTCTTCAGGCAGGCCAGACCCTTTCTCTTTTCGGCCACTATCGCTTCGCGGAGTATCAGCATCCTTTTGGGAAAAATTTTCGTTTGAATCAGTGTACGGGATACTTGAATAGCATCTATGCGTTCGATCCGAAACTTCCAGAGAAGTGTCCGCGCATTGATAAGGACGAATTCAGTTCTTTTTCAGGGGCTTGCCAGACGTTTCTTTCTACTCTTTATAACTGCAGAGTCCCGACTTCAGCGGAGATTAATAATTTTCAGGGAGACGCGGCGTGCCAGGCGTTTATGAGAAATAAATTCGGATACGGGCTTTGCTATAACACGCATAAGAACGACGAGAATTTTTTGTCGAACGAGTGGTACGCGTGGCTCGGGAAGCAGATTCCGTTTGCCCGGGATCATGATCGGGTGCTCCTTTTTGATACGAGCGGACTTTTGGTGGACGAGTTCTCATACTAGAATTTAGAATCTAGAAATGATCCCGCCACAGCGGGATCCCGCTCGCGGCGGGGTCCCGCCACAGCGGGATCCCGCTCGCGGCGGGGGAAAATAGAATTCATCGGCGTTCGGTCAGGGTGATTGTCGTATTGAATTGGCTTTTTCCGCGAAGAACTTTGACTTGCACCACCTCTCCCACTTTCGCGTCTTCCAGAAAGTCATGGATGGTTTTTTCTTTGGTGACCGGCGTTTTGTTCCATTCGAGGATGATGTCCTGCTCCTTGATCCCCGCTTTGTCGGCGGGACCCCCTGCCGCCACGGCGATACTCATGGGATTTTCTTTTGTAACGAGCGCTCCGTAATCAACGGGAAGATGAAGCGTTTCCTTCGTGTTCGGGGTCAGGGTGATGTAGCGGATGCCAAGGAGCGGGCGTTTTATTTTTCCGTATTTTTTGACGTCCGCAAGGTCGCGCTCCGCGGCTTTTATCGGAATCGCGAAGCCAATGTTTTGGGCGCCCGAGATGACTGCCGCGTTTATTCCGATGACATTCCCTTTGATGTCCGTAAGCGGTCCGCCGGAGTTCCCTGGGTTTATGGCCGCGTCTGTCTGAATAAGCCCCCGCATTTCTTGGGCCCGTCCCTCGGGGTTTTCTTTCGCCTCGATCGCTCTTCCGAGACCTGATACGATGCCTCGGGAGACGGTGCTTTTGAAAATACCCAGGGCATTTCCAAAGGCGAGAACGGACTCTCCGAGTCGTACTTCATCCGAGTTTCCGAGTGTTACGGTGGGGAGGTTTTTACGGCCCGGATTAATTTTCAGAATCGCAATGTCGTCCACTGGGTCGCGCGCGAGGATTTTCGCGGGGAACTCAATTCCCTCCGCGGTTATGACGGAGTATGTGGCAAAGGGTTCGTTTATGACGTGCTTGTTCGTAAGAATGACGCCTTTTTTTTCTACAATGGACCCGGAGCCGCCCCCTACCTGGACAAATCCGCGCGGGTCAATGTTTTCTTTCGGGATTTTCGCGCCGGGCTGGAGGTGCTTGGGGTCCTCGCGCCGGAGATCACGCTCCACGTCCTCGGCTTTTTTTGACACAACGATGGAGACCACGGCGGGCATCACTTTTTGCACGGTTTTTATGATTTGGGACTCTGAGGACATGGTGTTATTTTCCGGGGACGGAGAAGAACGATTTGATGTAAAAATAGGCGTAGCGAGCCGTGACTTTCAAAAGCCCTCGTTTTTCGAATCTGCGCGGAGAACTTTTTACTTCTAGTTGCGTTGTGAAGAGGACTTTTCCCACGTTTCTCGCGATCATCATCGCGGTTGTGGAGTCGTCGCCGTCGAAGGTGAGGGGAGGGAGTCCTCCTATTTTTTCTATGGTTTTTCGAGGAGCCGCGAAATTTCCTCCCATGATTTGTCCGGCGCGTCTCCCGAAGAGTATGTAGAATGTTGTATCAAGGTGAACCATAAGGACGTACTCGTAAAATTTTTCGAGGAGGAGCTTTACGCCCTTGAATCCATAGTCATAGGGGCCCGAGACCGCGGCTACGTCTTCTTGTTTCAGCAGTTTTTCGATTTTTTGGAGCCAGTCCGGAGGAGGTACGCAGTCGGCATCGAGAAAGACAAGAATATTTCCTTCGCTTTCCTCTACTCCGCGCTGACGGGCGATATTCGTTCCTTTTTGTTTTTCCGTTACCACCTTGTCCGCGCCCGCTTTTTTTGAGACCTCCTTTGTTTTGTCTTTTGAGCCGTTGTCCACGACTATGATCTCGAAGTTTTTTCTCGGCACGCTTTGATTTAAGAGCGCCTGAATAGACGCCTCGATGTATTTCGCTTCGTTTAGGGCTGGAATGATGATGGATAATTTCATTACAAACATCATAACCTAAAACGCCTTCATAAAGAAGATGTTGCATTTTTGATTCCATCATCTTTATCGTGAAAATCTCTGTTTTTTCTTATATTTTCACGATTTTGAATATACTAAAACGGTAAGAACCGGAACAAGCCGGAGATGGTAGACGACAAGAAACTGCTTTTGTCCCTGATAGCTTTGAATTACGAAAAGGCAATTTTTATCTGTCATGCTGAACTTGATTCAGCATTCAGTTCAATGAAATACTGGATTCCATTCCTGCTTTCGCAGGAACAGGGTTGGAGTTTATCCCGTACCGCGATACGGGGCTGGAATGACAACATAAACAATTTCGTAATTCACAGCATATAGCTCCACACCCTGAACGAAATCCGAACACATTTCCGATGGAAATGTGGTGTTTGTTTGAAAAAGTCAGA
>JAUYPG010000082.1 GCA_030695805.1 Nanobdellota archaeon | reverse complement strand
CCCTTCGACTTCGCTCAGGGAATACAGATTGTACGCCTGTAGTGCTTGAACTTTCTTCGTGGCAGTTGGAATATTTGCCGGAGGCGAGGCGCGCGCCGGATGTCGCGGTTATCACAAATCTCTATCCCGACCACATGAACCGCTATACCTCGCTTCAAGAATATGCCCGCGCCAAGGCAAACATATTCAAAAACCAAACGCGTGGCCAGGCCCTCATCGTCAATTCACGGGCCGAGAGCGTCTTTCGAGTACTTTATCCTAGTAAAGTACTCTTTGATATCATTCGTTTTAATGCCAATTGTACGAGTTACGATCTCGTAAGATCGCTTGGAGAGCATAATGCTTCAAATTTCGCCGTCGCGCTTCTTGCTTCTCGCCGCGTCATCAAAAAGTACGCGGGGCGGGAATTTTCCGAGGGCGAGATTCAAAAACTGCTCCCGTCCCTCTCCCGCGTTTTGCCGCGATTTCGGCAACAAATTATATATCAAAAAAACGGGATTTGTATTATAAATGATTCCGCCTCAACTTCTCCTGAGGCGGCGATCGCGGCGCTTCAAAGATTTTCCGGTCTTGCCCTTGAACGAAAATGTCCTTTGTTTTTTATCGCGGGGGGGACGGACAAGAACCTATCATATAGGAAGCTTGGCACCGCCCTTCGCGTTGCTTTTGATCTTTTCAAATCACACCATCTCTCTTTTTCCCTCTTGCTTCTCGAGGGGGGGGCTACGCGGAAGATTCAGGCACTGCTCTCCGAAAATTTAAATATTGAAATATATAAAGATTTAAGCGCAATTGTGGAAAGCGCAAAAAAGTTGGCGCGTGGCGGCGGAATTATTGTATTTTCTCCCGGAGCGGCGAGTTTTGAGAAATTCAAAAACGAGTTTGATAGAGGAGAAAAATTTGATGTCCTTGTAAGAAAGTGTTTTATGGTATAATGAACGCATGGACGACGAAATAAAAAATGAAATGGACGTCTTCGCCGAGCTCGTGAAGGCAGGGGCAACGCCCACGCAGATTGACGTGGATACTTCGGACGAAGAGGCGACCATGACTTTTGATAATGACGATGACAAAAAAGAGGAAGGTCAGCTTACTATTGATGTGTTTCAGGATGAGGACAATCTTTATGTCCAGTCCGCGGTCGCGGGAGTCGCTCCCGACGACCTTGATATAAACATTACGAAAGAGGGGATTACGATCCGCGGGAAGCGCGAGAAGTTAAATAAGATTCAGGAACAGGATTATTTCTACGAAGAGTGTTTCTGGGGCTCTTTTTCCCGATCCGTAATTTTACCCGAAGAGGTTGACCCGGAAAAATCCGCCGCGTCAATTAAAAACGGAATTTTAACAGTGAAGATGCCAAAGCTCGGGAGGAAAAAAGGAAGGAACCTCAAGGTGAAGGCGGACTAGCCAATTTGTTTTCCACAGATTTGTTGTTTTTCTTTTCTCTTGTGTCATAATTAACCACATGGATAATCCTCAACCATTTACTCCGCCGACCCCAGGCCCTTCGCCAACACCGGCGACCCCCCCTCCGGCGCCTAAGCTGTTTACTCCCCCGACGCCCCCGCCAGTCGCGAGTCCTTTTGCGATACCCCCTATTACTCCTCCCTCAACTCCTCCGCCAACCCTTCCTCAAAACTTCACCGTGGCACAGGCGCGCCCGGTTACATTTCCACCACAAGGTGGCGCTACAATTCAGGCGCCTATGTCGCCGCGCCCCACACCCACTCCTCCACCTAATATTCCGACTGCTGATAGGATAGGACAAATAGACATCCGCACAATGACCTCTGATATCAAATCCGTCCAAGAAACCGGTGGAGGCGCTCCTCGTCCCTATGTGCCTCCGCAAGGCACTGGCCAGTACCCTGCCCCGCAAAATCCCTCTGGGATCGCGGGGCATGCCTCGCAAAATCCCTCTGGGATCGCGGGGCATGCTCCGCAAGCCCCAGGTTCGATCCAGGGGAAAGGAGTTGAAAACTTAAAACCCTCTCTAGCGCCAAGTCCCATGGTCGGTCCGGCAAAAAAACCTGCCAAAGGATTCAAAAAGGGAATTTTTACTCTTATTATTTCCCTTATTATCGTTCTTGGCGCAGGCGTTATCGGATATTTCTTTGTATTTCCACTTTTCGGCGGAAGCGACGCGACTACTCCTCCGACAACCACTCCGCCTCCCGCCTCTCCTATAGCCCCCGGAACGCCGGATGAGGGAACGGGACTCTTTGATATTCCGTCCGGGAATGTTGATGTCCCGCCCGCGACAGACACCGTCACTCCAACGACTCCGCCCGCGTCTGTTCCTCCGCCCTCTTCCGCTCTTCCTCCTGCACATACTTCGTTTCTTTCCATTCCTGCCGATCTCGCCTCAAAAATCTCGATAGAAAGCGTTACCGTTGGAGCTCTTCAGCAAGCGATAGGATTTACAACCGCCCAGGTTGCTTCATTAAAAGAAGTAGTGCTTACACGGGATGGAAGCCCTCTTCGGCTTTCGGACCTTGGGTCCGGACTTCTCCCTCAATTCTTTACGGAAGATGTCTCGGGTCTTTTTGAAGAGGACTTTACCTACGCGGTTTACACAGACACAAAGGGTTCGTGGCCGGTCTATGTATTCCGAGTGAGCCCCTCTCGTGATATCGCTTCCGCGAAGT
The DNA here is from genome assembly GCA_030695805.1 of Nanobdellota archaeon. Lineage (GTDB taxonomy): Bacteria > Patescibacteriota > Minisyncoccia > UBA6257 > GWB1-50-10 > JAUYPG01. The sequence goes on along the minus strand of JAUYPG010000082.1, from coordinate 5,241 downwards.
CCAAGTTCGCGATGATTGAAAAGGAGAGCGCGGGCACCCTCGGCAACCTGTATCTTTCGAGCCCGGGCGGGACAGGGACATGGAAAGACGGCCAGATTCTTGGTACGCCGGGAAGATATGTTACCTTCACCCAGGCCGGGGCATCCCTGAACTATCTTTGGCTTGAAAATTTTCTTGTAGTCGGCACGAGCTACGCCGCGACCCAAGAGACGGTGAAACGGTTGGGATCGTAAGATACAGATGAAAACTTCAAAAGAAACTTTGCTCGCGGAGAAGAAGAAGATTGAAGAACTGCTACGCGCATATGAAAAGGAATTGAACTTCGGAGATACGGATGACGATTCCGGGCCTCACGACGAAGAGGCGGACGAGGCAGAGGAGGCGGCAACATACCTCGCGGTAAAAAAAATACTGGCGCATCGCCTTCAAAAAATTGAGACAGACCTGTTGACATGAGGTCCGTTCCGAAACTTCTTTCCGCGGACACGCACGGCATTTCCGCGCATCTTGTGCGGGTGGAGGCAGACCTCGGAGTCGGCCTTCATTCGTTTCAGATTGTTGGGCTCGCGGACAAGGCCGTATCAGAAGCCAAGGAGCGCGTGAGCTCGGCCCTCAAGCACTGCGGAGCCCGCCCTCCCTCGCGCGACAATCACCGCATCACGGTAAACCTCGCTCCCGCGGACGTAAAAAAGAGCGGTTCCCGCTTTGATCTCCCCATTGCTCTCGCCTACCTTCTCGCGAGCGAGCAGCTCTCTTCCTTCCCCCTTGAAGACAGCATCTTCCTCGGAGAACTCTCTCTGGACGGCGCTCTACGACCGGTGCCCGGAGTTCTGAACGTCGCTCTCCTCGCGCGCGAAGAAAAAATCTCCACTTTATACGTGCCCCAAGAAAACGCTTCCGAGGCCGCGCTTCTTCCCGAGTTGCGCGTCTTTCCGGTATCATCCCTTTCGGAACTTATCGCGCACCTTGAGGGAAGGGAGGCAATCGCTCCCCAGCCACGGACTTCTTTTTCCCCTTCATTTTCTCCGTCGGCCCATCCGCTTTCTCATGTGCGGGGGCTTCGCGCCGCGAAACGCGCGCTTCTTGTCGCGGCCTCGGGAGGACATCATCTTTTCCTCTCTGGACCTCCGGGGACCGGGAAGACCATGCTTGCACAAACCCTTTCATCTCTTCTTCCGCCTCCAGACCTGGAAGAAGGCATCGAGATCACCCGTATCTATAGCAGCGTTGGGCTTCTCGGCAAGAATCCGATCTGGACATGCCGACCTTTCCGAAATCCTCATCACAGCGCGTCATTTGCCGCGCTCATCGGAGGAGGGACGGACCCGCGGCCAGGCGAAATCAGCTTGGCGCACCGCGGAGTTCTTTTTCTTGATGAGGCCCCGGAGTTTCGGCGGGACGCGCTCGAAGCGCTCCGCCAGCCGCTTGAGGCCGGGGAGGTCCATGTCTCCCGAGTAAAGGGAACCCTCTCCTTTCCCGCACGCTTCATGCTCATTCTTGCCATGAATCCCTGCCCATGCGGATATTTCGGCGACGTCTCGCAGGCGTGCCAATGCACGGCGCGCGAGGTCTTCCGATACCAGAAAAAGATATCCGGTCCGCTCCTTGATCGGATTGACATCCAGATCGAAGTTCCCCGCACGCCGCTTGAAGAATTACGAGATGCTCATTCCGACAAGACCGGAGCGAATGAAGACGAGATATTCCGCGAAGCCGTCTCCCGGGCCCGCAAACGGCAGAGCGATCGATTTGGGGCCGCCGGGCTCGCATTCCGCGCGAACGCGGAGATGAGCTCCAACGCCACGGAGCGATTCGCCAAACTCCACTCTTCGGCGGAAGAGCTTCTCCGGCGGATGCTGAAGGGCTCCTTCATATCCACGCGTGGGTACTACCGAATTTTAAAAATAGCCCGCACCATTGCGGACCTTGACGCATCGGACGAGGTGAGCGCGGACCATCTGGGGGAGGCATTCCAATACCGACTGAAAGAATCTAGAATTTAGAAAATATCCCGCCACAGCGGGATATTTTCTACTCCGCCAACCGGCGGACTACTTTCTCGTTTACCTTGCCGCTTCTCTCCGCAAGTATGTTCTTTACCGGGCCTGACACCTCGCGCAAGGCGCCGTCTTCCGCGTTTTGCGCGGGAATGTCACCGAAGAAAGAATCCTCCGCGCCTCCCTCTGCCCGAAGCGCCCCTTCTTCCATATTCAAAATTCCTTCTTCGCTTACGAGTCCCCCAAAAGAAAAGGGAGTGTTTTCTCTCGTGCCCGTGTCAGTTGCCCCGCCAGTGAGCGCCCCCCCCAAGAGGCCCAGAAACGCCACAAAAAAGAGTGACCACGCGTAAGCCGAGGAGAGGTGTTTTCTTGCCTTCGTCCAAAGTTTCCCTACCATATATATAGTGATTATCTTAGCATTTTTCATGCGATTTTTCAAATTTCTCAATATAAGGGTGTTCAACACCCATATTATATTAAGGTTTGGTGGTATAATGCGGGCATGGTTTCTTTTTTCAAACACAATGCTCGGGAGAGGGTCCTTATGGGCCTTGCCCTTGTGTTTTTCGTTCCTCTTCTTGTCCTCGCGCTCCTGCCTTCGCCGCGAGCGGCCCGCGCCATCAGTATTTTTACTCCGTTCGGCGGAAAGGTCAAAAGCCATTCGTTTCCAAGTTCGTGCCTTACTTTAATCTCGACGCCTATTGCCGCCGCTACCGCGGGCACGGTCTGGGCGACCATTGAGTCGCTTGAGCTCGAGGGGCTTTCCAGCGAGAAAGTCGGTGTTTTGCGGGTGAATGGGTTCCTTATCCCCGGGCTTACCACTATCTACGAGAGGGGCGGATACACGGCGCCCGGCACCTGGGTTCTTGGAAATACCATAAACGTATGCGATATCTGCGGGAAGGTGAGCAATGTTCCGGGCGTGAAAAAAATCTGTTCTTTCATTCCAGAGGCCGACAAAATCCTCGGAACCCTCTGCAGTGTTTCACTCGCGGATTGTCCTGTCACAAATTTAATTTACAAGATGGGCACGAACGCCCGCTCCCTTGGCCCGATTCCGATTCCGAGCCCGCTTGATGTTATCCCCGGCGGCAACCTCATCCAGAAAGGCATTCAGTTTGTGAAAAATCTTTTTTAGAACCAACACGAATGACGCGAATGACACGCGAACAACACGAACATTTCGCGTCGCGATTAGGATTCCAGCTCTCATGCATAGCATGATCGCTGGATGCTCATGATTGTGGTGAAATATTTTTCGCCACATTCGTGGACTCGAATATTTCAACAATCATGGCACATAAAAAACTCGGACAACATTTTCTCCGCAATCCGGATATTTTACGGCGCGTCGCGGACGCGCTTTCTCTTCAATCCGATGACACTGTTATTGAAATTGGGCCGGGGAGGGGAGCGCTTACTCGTGTTTTAGTTGAAAGTTGTAAGTTGAAAGTTAATGACCTTCGAATTGTCGCGATTGAGAAAGATGAGAAGCTCGCCGAAGAATTAAGATTAAGGATTAAGGATCAAGGACTTGAAATTATTACAGGCGACGCGCTCGAAGTTCTTCCGTCCTTGATTCATGATTCCTCATTCTTGATTCCTCGTTACAAGCTCGTTGGAAACATTCCCTTTTACATTACCGGCAAGCTCTTTCGAATTATCGGAGAACTTGAACACAAGCCCGAGACCACGGTTCTTATGATTCAAAAAGAGGTTGCGGAGCGCGTTTCCGCGAAGCCCCCGAAGATGAATTTGCTTGCCGCGAGCGTGCAGATATGGGCAGATGCGGAGATGTTGTTCGAGGTTTCTTGCAAGGAATTTTACCCGCGCCCTAAGGTGGATTCCGCAGTTATTAGGTTGAAAGTTGTAAGTTGTAAGTTGACAGAACAACAACGAGATGGGTACTACAAGCTTATTAAAATTTTATTCAAACAGCCGAGGAAGACGATTTTGAATAACCTATCGGACGGACTTCATCGCCCCAAAGAAGAGCTTTTACCTATGCTGCGCGCGCTCGGACTCGACGCGCGCTCTCGTCCACAGATTTTAAGCGTTGAACTCATTACAAAGTTGCTAGAGCTCATCTCAAAACCTTGAATTACGAAACTACCGAAATGTTATCCCCTGAGCCTGTCGAAGGGTAACATTTTGGCTTTATTCTGTAGGTATGCCTTCGACAAGCTCAGGCAATAATTTAGTTTCGTAATTCAAGGCTCAAAATATCTTCCGCCCGAAATATATTTTGAGATGCGCTCTAAATGTTGTAAAATTAGTATTGATGGAGAAGTATATTCCCATTCGCCAGTCGGCGAATCAAAAACGACGCCGTCTCGTTGCTTTCTTTCTCATTTTCGCGAGCGCGCTTTTTGCTTTCCGGCTGATGCGGGGCAGTCCCAAACAAACAGCAGTTCTCGAACTTTCGCCGTCTCTCCAAAAATCTGACCGCACGCTCACGGCGCTTCTGAAGGGCCGTGTTTCCGAACCGGTCTCCGAAGAAAACGTGACTGAAAAAATTATTCAAAAATACCAGGAGGAGGTCTTTCGCCTGAATCAGGACAAAAAAGGGAAGACCGCCATCTCCCCTTCGGAAATCACGACTCCTCCGGATGAATTTCTCGCGGAGCTTCTTTCTAATGAGGTTTCGGAGGATGTTCTTTCTATTCCGCTTTTCACGTCCGCGGACGCAAGGATCGTTTCCTCCACTCCAGAGCGCGTCAAAGAGTACGCGGAAGCGTACGAACGCATATCTTCGCGCAATCTGGGAAATCAGCTCCCGCCATACCTTACCGCCGCGTATGAGGCGCTCCTTGAGTCCAAGCCCTCTTCACTCCGCGCTCATGTGCGCGCCGCAGAGGCGCAGGTATCGGACCTCCTCAAGCTCCAGGTCCCGGATGACGCGCTTCCTCTCCACCTTGAACTTCTGAACATCTGGAACCGAAGGGCTCTTATCGGCAACGCGCTCCTTGACCAAAACGATCCCTTAAAACGGTTGCTTGCCCTAAACGCGCTCTCTGAAGCAATCGAGAAAGAGACGCGCGTTGTCGCGCTTATGGCCGCCTTATCAAGTTCTCCCTAATTTATGAACCATTGTTTTGCTAAATTTTTTATGTTGTTTTTCGGAATACTTTTCATCCTGCAAAGCATATTCATATTTCCGTCGCGCGCGCGCGCCCAAGACCCCGAAGGGTGGGCAAATACTCCCGGTGAAGCGCTCCGGCAAATTCAAAACAACAACAAAGAA
>JAUYPG010000079.1 GCA_030695805.1 Nanobdellota archaeon | reverse complement strand
CTCTTTTGTATGTGCGCCCGCTCTATCTTAAGGCCGAAGCCGGAAAAATTCCGGAGCTCAAACGAGTGGTGGTGGCGTATGAAAATAAAATTGCCATGGAAAAGACGCTGGAGGAAGGATTATCAAAAATCTTTGGAAGCGGAACAAGGGGGAGAGCGCAGGGAAATGCGGCAACACAGTCGCAAGCGACAATGACTCAAGGCGTTCGTCCCGAGGACTCAGCCCCGAGGGATATTCAAGAGCGCATGCGCAGAGCGGCTGCCGCATACGAAGAAGCGCTCCGAGCGCAAAGAGATGGCGATTGGGCGCGCTATGGCGAAGCAATCAGACGTTTGGGGGATATTCTTAGACAATAATATTTGGACTATCCCGCCTCAACATTCATACTGCAGGCGCGAGTGCAGTAGTCAGACAATAAGGAATGTCTGAAATAATAAAACAGTCAAAAACATGAGTAATGGTATGAAAAAAAGAAAAACTAGAGATAAAGATATTGAAAAAATATATTCAAAAACGGAGTTTATTAAAAAACTTCGCCGTTTTGCAGACGCGCTGGAGAACGGAAAAAGATTTTCCATTCAAATTGCGAGTGAAAAGATATCTGTTCCGAAAAACGCGGTTATAAACATTGAGCATGAAAAGGGGGAGAAAGAAGAGGAGGTTGAATTTCAAATAAAGTGGGAAAAATGACATCAAAAAACAACTCCGATTTTCCGCCGCTTGGGACGCGCGAATTGCCTGCGCCGCCGCGCTGGAGGAAGGTATTGGGCGTCGGAATTGTTATGATGGGGCTGGCGATAGGCACCGGTGAACTTATTTTATGGCCGCATCTCATTACAAAACACGGCCTCGGAATATTGTGGCTGGCGTTGCTTGGAATTTCTTTTCAATATTTCATAAACCAAGAAGTGGCGCGGCACACCCTTGCGACCGGTGAGAGTTTTTTCACGACCTCAAGCCGCGTATTCAAATGGTCCGCTGTGTTCTGGCTCGCTTCGGCCAAGCTGGTTCACAAATATCATTATGGGAGCGATTTCGGCATTCTTCCTGTATTTTTCGGTGGAAATTATCCGATATCATATTTTGTAAGGCGGCAAATTTACCAAACTAGAGACCGCGGTCGCGTATAACGCGCAACATACAGGCAATTGCAAAAAACGAACGCGCATGGTAAAGATGAATTAGACAACAAAGAGAGAGGAGATCCTCCGTGATACTAATTGTTTCTTTGCCCCCTGGTGACTCACGTAAGCATCTTATGCTAAGCACTGAGTCACTGGAGGAGCTGGAGCAATTCGCGCGCCAGCTCGGAGTAACTGACGAGGCGGCTGGCAACAAGGGCTCGGTCTGTCACTATGTTTTAGACGACGCCCAATACCGGGCGGCGCTAGAGCATGGGGCAAAAGTGGCGACACAGGCCGAGACGTTCGAGAAAGCTTTCCAGACGAAAGGAGGATTGGTATCAGTTTGGAAAGGGGACTGACATCAACTTGCAAGTCGGAGCCGCAGGTTCGCCCTGCGGTTTTTCATTTCAAAAAATGATATACTAAACACATGGCAATTCTCGCAATTGTATTTATCATAAGCGCTCTTATCCTCGCGAAATCCGCGGACTATTTCACGGATGCCGCCGCGAAAATCGGAAAAGCCCTGGGCGCTCCGCCCTTTATTATCGGAGTAACAGTCGTGGCCATAGGAACGTCCCTTCCAGAACTCGTATCCTCCATCGTCGCGGTAACGAGGGGCGCTTCGGAAATAGTCGCGGGAAACATCATAGGCGCGAATATCGCGAGCATCTTTTTCATCCTGGGGATTGTTGTGATTCTGGGGAGAAAGGTGAAAATTGACTATGACATCATAAGTGTTGATCTGCCGTTTCTCCTGGGCTCGGCGCTGCTTCTCACTTTCGCGGTCTGGGACAAGGAATTTACATGGACCGAAGGGGCGCTTTTTCTCGTGGGAATAGTGGTCTATCTCGCCTACACCGTCTACTCGGAAAAGAATCCAAAAGACATGAGAATAGAGAAGCAGATAAAAAGAGAGGGACAGAGAAAAAAGAAATTTGAGCCGCAGACGATTTTGAAGCTCGCGGGAGGAGGATTCGGCATCTACATCGGAGCAACCTCCCTTGTGGATTCGGTGGTGGGCCTCGCGGAAGGACTGCATATCGGAACAGGAATAATCGCCATGACGGCGGTGGCGATCGGCACGACCCTGCCAGAGCTTTTCGTGAGTATCGCGGCGGTACGAAAAGGAAACCCCGAGATCGCGATAGGGAACATCATCGGTTCGAACATCTTTAACTCTCTGGGAATTATGGGGGCGGCTTCGCTTTTCGGAACGATCATCGTGCCTGCTTCCGTTCTCACATTCGGAATTCCGATGCTCCTCGCGGGAACTCTTCTCTTTATTTTTATAACAGATGACAGGGAAATCACCGCGTGGGAGGGCTGGCTTCTTATTATCTTCTATACTTTCTTCATTGGTAAAACTTTGGGAATCATTTAGAAATTTTCTATTTTCTACTCCGCCAGCCGGCGGACTACTTTCTCGTCGTAGTATGTCTATTCTTCCGCACATATTAGTAACCACCGCCGGAGCGCGAGTATTGGGAATTGAAGGAAACGACCTCATCCTCGCCTATATATTCGGAGCCGCTCTCGATCTCGATCATCTGATAAAAATTCCTCTCTACAGAAAAAAGTTTAAAAATAAAACATATCAGGTCTCCGAAGGCCGGCCGAAGCTCATTCAAAAAGTCGAGAAAAAAGAGCATGCATACGAGGTGCTCGGCATGGGGATCAAGCGCTATTACACATGGAGAACTCCTCTGCAGGAGCCCATTGCTCTCCTTTGGATTATCCCGCTCTCTTTATATCTGGGAAGCGCGATTCCCGTGGTCTTTTTTCTGCTTCATCTCTTTCTTGACTATCTCGCGGACTATCCGAAGGCCCCCCTCTTTCCGTTTTGGGGGTATTCGACGACCGGGCCGCTTACCGGAAGTCGGATAGGACTGAAAGAAATGGCCGTGAATCTTATATCACTATGTGTAATCTTTCTGATTTGAGAAGGAAAAAGGACAGAGTTGTAATGCCCATTGCCGCATGGGTTCACGAGACGCTGGGAATTACGCCGAATCAGGCCTCGGTCATCGCGTTTTGCCTTGGCACTGGGGCGGTAATCGCGATTCTCGCGGGACAGGTGGGAGCCGCGCTTTGGATACTCCTCCTTACGATGTGTATTGACGGGCTCGATGGCGCCATAGCGCGGGAGTATAACCTTGCGTCGAAAAAAGGGAAATGGGTTGACATGGGGCTGGACACCGCAAATGAAATCATGCTGTTTTTCGCGCTTGCGTTTATGGGATATGTGGAAGTGACGTCCGCGGCTCTTGCGAGCATCGCGGTTATCCTCATTCGGATAATCCGGGACAAATCCGGATTTGATCCGGGGTTAAAACGCGCCATACTTTTTCTTGGCTACTTCACGTCGTTTGAATTCGCGCTTCAGATCATATTTTTCGCGAATATCGCGAGCTTTGCCATAGGAACCGTGATAGCCGACTACGCGCTCCAGAAAAAAAATGACGGCGAAGAATCATGAGTGCCTTGCTCGAACTTTTTTGGGTATTTCTTCCGGCGGGGATCGCGAACATCTGCCCCTCAATTTCAGCGAAATGGCTGCCCGGTCTTTCGTACCCGCTTGATTTCGGTAGAACGTTTCGGGGGCGAAGGATATTTGGAGAACATAAGACGATCCGGGGAATTATCGCGGGAGTAATGGGCGGCGGGGCGGTCTTCCTGCTCGAGAAATATCTTTTGGGGTCCATTGCGGGAGAGGGCGTAGGGAATCTGCCGTGGTACTTCGGATTTCTTCTCGGCGCGGGCGCCGTAGGAGGGGACGCGATTGAGAGTTTTTTCAAGCGGCAGATAGGCATGAGGCCCGGAAAGTCATGGATTCTGTTTGATCAGATAGATTGGATTGTGGGGGCGCTCATCGCGTCAAGGGGGTTCGTCATCATTGCCTTGCCAGAAATACTTCTCCTTGTTGGAGCGGGCGGGCTTCTCCATTTTCTGGTAAAATTAGGGGGCTATATGGTGCGCATAGAAAAGACACCGATATAGAACTATGAAAAAAATAATCTTTTGCGCCCTCTTCGCGACCCTTCTTCTCTCAGGGAACGCGGAAGGCGTGTTTCAGGAAACAGAGAAAAATTTGGCGCTTGAATGGGTAAACTTCACAAAAGATGGCGTTGCCACGAGCGTGCGAAATGAAGGGGAAAGAATCGAGAAAGAAGAGAAGGCGGACATCCTTTTTGAATGGATTCGTTGTGAAACGCGCGAGGAGTGCGAGCCCCTTGGGAGTCCTTACGCGTGGAATATCGAAAGGGACTTGGAAAAAGGAGAGACGCTTATTATATCCTCGAACAATAGTAAGGATCTGAAATCGTGGACCGAGCGTCAGCCGCTCGGGGTGGAACGGGTGCGGATCACCATAGATTCGAGAGGCGCGTTTGCGGAATCGAACGAGAGCGATAACGTCTGGGAAGAGCGCCCCATAGGTCCCAGAACCACAGGGAGGGCTCTTGCGGCGCGGGACGCGGAAGCGGCAGCAGGCCTCGGAGGCAGCGTGCCGAAGATGCTTCCGGGGAGCGGCTTTTACGTCTTCAAGAATATGTGGCGGGAAGCGCGGATATTTTTTTCTTTCAAAAAAGAAAAGCGGATAGAGAAAAGATTGGATCGGGCGGATGAGCGTCTGCGTGAGGCGCGAGAGCTCGCCCGAAATAAAACCTACGGGGAAATGGCAAGAACGATTGAGAATACGGAGAGGGATTTTCGGAAAGCGAAGCGTGCGGCCGGAAGAGCGAGCAGTAGAGAGGAGAAGGAAGAGGCGCTTCGCATGGCCGCGGAGGAAATCGGAAGAAGAATTCGCGCGCAGATTGCGCTTGATGACATTGAAATGGAAGCGCCCCCCGAGAAGGCGCGGGAGATCGGGGAGGCGCGGAAAGCCATGGTTGTGGGAATCGCGAGAAGAATATTTGATGCTCAGGCGAATCCCTTGGCGCTCGGGGCAATTCAGAGCGAGGTGAAAAGAAGGAATACAGGACCCTTCTACGCGCTTCGCGGCCTTAATCTTCTGCGGAGTATTCAGAAATATTATCCGGGAAAAGAGAGCGAGGGCATTAAAAACGTGGAGCGTGAGCTCATGAGAGAACTAGGAGACCGGATGACGTATATGCCGGAAGACATCCGGGGAGAGGTGGCGGCGTATATCGTGAATATTTCAAACAATGAGGAGTCCGCGCTCCAACTGCTACAGAGGATTGAACTGCTGGAAAAAGAAGAGAACAAAAGAGAGGTTGTGCGGCTCGCGCTTACCCGGGCCGGGCAAGAACTTCGGGGGGAGCTCGTGGAGAGGATTCAAGAAAAAAAAGCAGAGGAAAAAAAGGCGGTGAAGAAGGCGGCTGAAAAGGGAGACGAGGAAAAGACGGTAGTGTCTCCGCGGAATGCTGAAAAGGAAGAGGAGGCATTGGCGGAGCAGGGTACTGGCCAGTACCCTGCGGAGGAAGCTGTGTGTTCGGAGGGACTACGGCCGGTCTGCGGAAAAGACGACGTAACGTATCGGGATGCGTGTGAGGCCGGAAAAAAAGGAATAGAGGTCGCGCATAAGGAAGCGTGCGATCTTTCGGACCCGGATCTTGTGGTGGAGAAGGCCGAGATTTTGCCGTTTGAACCGAAGGAGGGGGACTGGATAAGCGCGAGGGCATCCATCCTGAATAACGGGGGAACCGTACAGAAAATCTTTCGGAATCGTCTCCGCGTTGACGCGGACATAAACGGCATCTATGACATGATCCCGAGCGAATACCCATTGAACCTCGTGCGGACAAGTTCCTCCGCGGCGATTGCGTGGGAGCGTGTCTGGCAGGCGGTGGAGGGCGTGCATCGCGCGGAGATTTGCGCCGATTCTGGAAAACACATAGCAGAGTCAAATGAGGGGAACAACTGCACCTTGCTTGCCTTTCCAGTGGGACCAGCA
>JAUYPG010000077.1 GCA_030695805.1 Nanobdellota archaeon | reverse complement strand
TCGAACGCCCGACCAGTACGCGGATTTAATTGAGAGATTTTGTCGCGACTTCTCCGAGCGCGACAAAATCCTGGTCTCGGCTCATGCTCATAATGATCAGGGCATGGCTGTAGCCGCGACAGAGTTCGCCCTGCGAGCCGGCGCGGATCGCGTTGAAGGAACGCTCTTCGGTCATGGAGAGCGAACTGGAAACGTGGACTTGGTCACCGTGGCTCTGAATCTCCAGTTCCGGGGGATCGAGACAGGGCTTGATTTTTCGAACCTCCCGGAGATTGTCCGTGTCGTCGAGAAACTTACCGGTATGCCGGTGTCCGCAAGGCACCCTTATGCCGGCGAGCTCGTAACAACGGCCTTTTCTGGATCGCATCAGGACGCGATTCGGAAATGCATGGACGCTCTGAAAGACGGAGAGTGGAGGGTCCCATACCTCCACTTTGACCCTGTGGATCTCGGCCTAACGTACAAAGACCTTATCCGGATCAACACACAATCCGGAAAAGGTGGCGCGGTCTGGGTCCTCGAAACCCAGTTCGGGATTCGGCCTCCCAAAGGCATGCATCCCGAAATTGGGGCCGCGGTCCAGGACTTCGCTAGCCGCGTTTGCCGTGAAATTACCGCACAAGAAGTTTACGATGTCTTCATGCGGGAATTCACGGATGACGCAAAAAGCCCGTACAGCGGCCCCTACAGCATTACGGGCTACTGGCTTCGCCCGGACAATAAGGACTCCTCAAAAATCTGGGGAAAACTCCGTCTCTGGATGAGAGAAGAAGCCCATACGGTGAGGGCCGTGGGCAATGGCCCGATTGACGCGTTAGTGAAATGTCTTCATAAACTCGACATCAAAGGATTCGAGGTTGAGGACTACAGCGAACAAGCAATCGGGGGCGGGTCGGAAGCAAAGGCAATCGCGTTCGTACTCCTCCGCTTCGAAGACGGAACTCATTTCTTCGGAGTAGGAGTGGACGCGAACATTGTTGAGGCCGCTTCCAAGGCAATTGTGGCGGCACTAAACCGCCACGCCATCGCGAAACAAAGAGGAGTGCTGTAGCGTGCATTACAACATTCCTCGAAATACCGAAGCACACCGAAGCGCCCCGAGCATTCAAGCTCGCGGGCGCTTTCATTTCTTCATTTTTCTAATCTACTCTAGTATCCAAACGATCGTTTAGATACTAGAGTAATCAAGTTCATTCCCAAAATAAAAAAACACGTATATCATGAAGCGCATGATTCAGACACTGAAATATCTCATCAGGCAAAAAACTATAACCGAGGACAAAACAAAAAATCACGAAGTCCTGAAGTGGATAGAAAAAAAACTTGTCTCAAAATTCCAAACAAAAATCCTTCACAAAAAGGGCTTCTATTCACTCATCGCCACGACCCAAAAAACAAAACATCCGAAGGTCTGGCTCGCCGCTCACCTCGACGTTGTACCGGGCTCAAATGAAATCTTTATCCCAAAAGAAGAAAAAGGAAAAATAATAGGCCGGGGCGCCTTTGATATGAAGTTCGCCATCGCGTGCTTCCTAAAACTCGTAGAAGAAATAAAGGACATTCAAGCATACAACTTCGGTATCATGGTAACATCCGACGAGGAAATCGGCGGGCAAAACGGCGTCAAATTTTTGCTGAATGAACAATACCGGAGCGAGTTGGTATTTCTTCCGGACGGCTGTACCGGAGAGAGCATTGAAAGGGAAGCAAAAGGCGTCTGGCACATCGAAGCTGAAGCTCGAGGCGTCTCAACCCACGCCTCCCGCCCCTGGGCTGGCAAAAACGCCATACAAAAACTCATCCACTTCCTTTATGAACTGGAAAAACACACACGAAGCGAGTCCTGCGAAGATAAAATCCACCATCACAACACCTTAAACATCGGAAAAATCCGAGGCGGGGAGGCAATAAACAAAGTCCCGCACAAGGCCGTGGCAGAACTGGATATCCGCCACATACCCGAGACATCTGAAAAAGAAATAAAAACACTTGTAAGAAAGATCGCGAAAAAGCATCGCGTTGAAATACGGGAGATCGTCTATGCGCGCCCCACAATAACGAACTTTGAAGATACAAAAATAAAACTCTATGAAAAAATATATAAGGAACAGACCGGAAAACGCCTCAAGCGAACGCTTTCCCATGGATCCTCCGACGCCCGTTTCTTTCACGAGAAGGGGATCCCCGTCATCCTCGCTCAGCCGAAAGGCGGCGGCCACCACACAGAGTACGAGTGGGTGGACATTCAGGGCCTAGAGAGCTACTACCAAGTCCTCAAAAAATGGCTCCTTACAATATCGTGATATCGGATATCACGATATTGTGTTCAATGTCCTCAAAAAATGTACATATGGACAAATTTTGAGGCAAGATGATTTTGCGCGTGCTTAACAGAAAAAATTTGACTTTTTGAAAAGAGAGGAATAGTATAAATTTCATAGAAAAGATTATGAATCGAAACGTTTATTTCTTCTTTGGTTTTTACTTTATCCCTCCCAAGAGTTAGGGAAATCTTGTCATATTTAAATTTTTAAATATCCAGACGCCCCCTAACTCGGGGGATTTTTGTCTTGAATATCGCGAACGTGAGAGATTCCCGATATTCAGGCCAGAAATGCTCATTACAAAACAAACGGGTTCGGCCTGAAACCCAAACCTCTTCGAAAGGGAGGTGCGATATGTCCGAGATATTCGGACTGCATCGGTTCGCGTCGCAGGACGGACTTCCTCAAAACGACAAAGAGCTCTCACGAGCGCTTCGGTCTCCGACCGTGAAAGAAGTCCGTTGTTTCGCGTTGGGCCCCGAGGGGACCAACATCTCCCAGGCGAACGCCACATGGCTTCGCAGAATGGGCGTCGAGCATAAGAGTTCAATCGCCCTTTGCGAAACACCCGAGGATTCGCTCCGGCAGGCCCGCGAGGTCGGAGAAGACGGTGTCGTGCCGACCTTCGGCACATGCGCGGTCTATTACGATCTGGCGAAGTTCTTCTTTCGCAATCCGGATGTAGTCCCATTTCTCGGTATCGAGCCGATGGCACTCGACGAGATGCGGCTCGCAACGCGACGCAAGCTCGCGGATCAGGTGACGAATGTCGTTCCGTCATGGTGGCGGATTGCCTCACATCCGTCGCCATCCCATCTCCTCGCCGAACTCAACAACATGGTAGTAAAGGCGGATTCAAACGCCACGGCCGCAATCATGTGCGAGAGGGGTGAGATTGAGGCCTGCATCACGACGGCGTCTGCCGCCGCTTTGCACGGTCTCGTGACGATTCACATCTTCGGTTCGCCCACCATGATCTTCTTTTATGGCACGACGTCTCACGGAGCAAACGTGCTCTGTCAAGTCATGAAAGAGACAAAAGCCCGAGGTATTCTACGACGGAGACGGCTATAAGGCTGTATTGGGCCCGCCGTCCGTCTTCTAAGCAAGCGCCGCCGGGCGGAACTAATCATTCCACCGGCGGCCACACATCAACATGACTATTGCAATTATCGGAGCAGAGGGCGACATGGGAAAAAATCTCCTTGTCCCGCTCATGAAACAACTTGGAGAAATCCGCATCGCGGATCGCGAGAGCGGGCTTGA
>JAUYPG010000080.1 GCA_030695805.1 Nanobdellota archaeon | reverse complement strand
TGAAGATTGGCCTTCTTTTTCTTCCAGTTCACCGGGTTGTAATTCCCGCGCAGAAGCTTTCGCACGCCCCCCATCATATGTGATTTTTCACAAAGTTCGCATTGCCGCATAATCCATAAAAAATACTCATTTTTCGAAAATAAGTCAACTTTTTTAAGAATTTCGTGACTCAGGGTTGTGAGCAGTTACTTTTCCGAAACTTTCAACTTACAACTTTTAACTGACAACTCACCCAAGAGTTGTTTCCTCGTATCTCTTCTGATCGAAGAAAAAGCGATAGAAAATCGGGTTTTCATCCGTATTGATTTGAAGAATAATGGAGCGCTGGGCAGGAGGAACGCGGAATTGTATGACGCCGGGCGAGACGCTTTTCGGGGGGATGGAGTTGAAAGAGCCCGTGATATCCGAGGCGCGGAGATTATTGCCTGAAGAAAGATCAACAATCTCGAAAATACTTTGGAGTTCAAGCGCGCTGTAGGAAGAGGCCTCGCTCGTGAATGTCCTCAACCCAATAGAAAGAGTTCCATTTGTATCTTTTGAAACACTCTCCAAAATAATTGCTATATTTGTCCGGGGTTCGAGGCGCGGACTGGAAAGAGTCCGGAAAATAATTGCGGTGGGAATCGTGATTGTGCCGGAATCTTCGGACTTGGTCGAGGTGGCGACTGGCACACGCTCTGAAGGCACAGCCGTCCCAAGAGGTAACGTGGATGACGCGGGAGAAAGAGAACTATTTTGAAACATCTCTTCAATATCCGAAAGTTTTTGAAGAACCATAAAAAATCCTCCGGCAAGAAAAAGCATAACGATAAGAGGAAACCCGTATTTCATATTTAAATTGTACCATAAAGTTAAAAAACAGGTATAATAAAAAAATGGAGACAATTTTCACCATCATCATCCTCCTTTTTTCCGTAGTGATCCACGAGGTAACTCACGGGCTCGTGGCCGATAAACTGGGAGACCCGACTGCGCGTCTCGCGGGCCGCCTCACCTTAAACCCCTTAAAGCATATTGACCCTTTCGGCTCGATTATTCTGCCCCTCATGATGGCCATTCTTCCCGGCGGGTTTATCTTCGGATGGGCAAAGCCAGTACCTTTTAACCCGTATCATCTGAAACATCCGGAGCGGGACGGAGCTCTCATCGCGATTGCCGGACCCCTCAGTAACTTTCTGGTCGCCGGGGTTTTCGGCGCCCTCGTAAGGATCGGCGAGGCAACCGCGATCCCGCTTATCGTGCAAGCTCTCCCGCTTTTCGCGGCAATTGTGTGGATAAACATCATTCTCGCGGTATTCAATCTTGTTCCCATTCCTCCTCTCGATGGCTCCAAAGTCCTCTTCGCCCTTCTCCCGCGCTCCGCAGATAGATTCAAGATAGCCCTCGAACAATACGGAACAATCCTCCTTCTCCTCTTCATATTTTTTGGATTTTCCCTTATCACTCCAATCATGAAATTGCTGTATAATTTTTTTATCTAGCAAAAGTTATACACAGCAACGAAGAAAAAAGAAAGTTAATTTGATATAATTAAAAAAATGTTTTTTGCGCAAATTGCGCGATCTTAAAAAGTGAAACAAAATTTAAGCGTAAAAAAATTAAACGTATTCTTCTTCCTTGTGCTTTTAGCAGGGAGTTTTCTTTTTGTGTCTTCCGCGAAGGCGGCATCCCCTCTCATGAGCACGGTCAAATATAAAGCAAGCAGCACAAAAATTGCGATTATATTCGACCAAGGGGTCTCAAACGCAAGCGGAACGATCGGCTTAGGGGATTTCACTTTGAGCGGAGCAAGCAGTACCGGACAGAGTATCGCAAGCGTGCAAACAATAGGGGCCGCGAGCGATACGTACGTTTTAACTTTTTCAACAAGCGTAGATCCCGGAGTAGCCGGGCAGTGGAGAATCGCGGCCTCCTCCACCATTCGAAATACCGGTCTTGAAACAGCGTCCACAACCGCAAAAGACCTTTTTACAAATGGAACGGCTGACAATGCGGCTCCAATTGTGCGCGGAGTTTTTCAGCGTAGTTCTATTACGCTGGATGTCACGTTTTCTGAAGTTCTTGATCCGGGGTCCTCAACAAGCACGGCAAACTATGTAAGTTTGGTTACGAGCGCGGGAGGGGATACTCCGGGCGTTTACGCAATATCAAGAATTCCAGAGGGAACCTTTGTGGTTATAACGGCAACGTCTTCCACAGTATTGGGCTGGGGCACTGGTAACACCATTAATATTGGAAGCGTAGAGGACCTTGTGGGAAACAAGCTTGCCACAACAACATATACAATCCTTCCTCCCATAAAAATCAGCGAAGTGAGGGCGGAAAGCGCGACGAATAAACAAGATGAATTTATCGAGCTCTATAACTTTGGGGACTCGGACATTACCCTTGCAACCACCACCTTCTTTTTGCATTTTAGCACGAGTTCAGTAGGAGCAGATGTGAATAAGCCGCTTACACTTTTTACGGCATCAGTTCCCGCGCGCGGATTTTATCTTATCGGTTCCCAATTTGATTACAGCGGTTCCGGCTTTCTTGACGCAACGTACAACACCGGCTCGAATGATATAAATGAGCGTACCGGCATTTATATTTCCGCAACCTCTACCGCGACCTCCACGAATGGGTTGGTCATAGATTTAATTGGCATGGGCACAAGCACGATTTGGGAAACCGCGACCACCTCAAGCGCGCTTCCCGTAGGCCAGTCGTTTGAACGAAAGGCAA
>JAUYPG010000075.1 GCA_030695805.1 Nanobdellota archaeon | reverse complement strand
GTAAAAGGAAAATGGAAACGTTTTCCTCCTGAGATGATGGATCAAGCAAGACGCAAACAAGAATAAATTTTATGGAAAACCCGTTTTGTATTTCAAGAAAAGGCTTGCGTGATCTTCTGGGATTATCCAGAAGAAATTTTGTTCGCAATCTCTTTTATAAATGTTTAGAAAAGTTTAGTCGTGAAGAGATAGAAAAACAGCTTAATACTCAAACCGGGGAGTTGATGGATGCTATTAACACAGAAAGCGAATTATCGGTGCGAAAGACCGAAAATGCAGAAGTGATTACGGCCCTGCAACTGTCAGATTTTTATTTTCCCGATGACGAAACAGAGATTTGTTTCGCAATGCGAAGAAATGTCGATACGAACAATGTAAAATCGTACGAAGGTTTAGTTTCGGGCTTTGAAAATGCAACACATATAGATTGTTTGATAAAGTTAGCAAATAAGGGCATCTCTTTCCAAATCAAACGATATCCTGAAAGACATCTACCTCACACAAACGAAGCATTTGTAGACTGGTTCAAGAATGTTCTTTCTCATTACGGCAATATGAAAGGAACCATTCTTTCAGTAACGCTTCAACCAGCAGAACCTTTCAATAAAAATAGTTTCAATTTTTCTGAATTAGCGATCTCCCTATCCGAGATGAGAGAAATTATTACCTTTGACGAGGTGGCGTTGGTTTATAATGACGCTAACGAATATGTGGTTTTACATAAAATCTTCCCAAAACATAAAAGGCTTCTCGTCCCTTTGTATTGGGCCTTAAAACGCTTCAGGGGCGAGGTTTGATGGAGATCGGTAGAATATTACCAGCTATGCACAACCGTAAATGGATTTCCTTTCGTAGCCATAATTGCGGTTCGTACGGCTTCCAGTCCGCGGAGCACTTAAAAAATAACCAGATTCTAAGCTGGTTATTTTTAATACCGCTCGTGGAGTTAGAACTTTTCGCAAAAACGAGATAAAATAGAATCAATGAACCAACCCATTCGACCCCTCAACAAGACTCGGGACAGGCAAGCTCAGGGCAAGCAAGGATTTTCGCAAGTAATTTTGTTAGGTATTATCGCCGTCATCGTTCTGACTGGAGTCGGCGGATTTTTGGTGTTGCGAGAAAAGAGGGCGCCGACTTCTCAAGAATCAGCACAGCAAAAAGTATCTCCGCCAGAAACGGAGGCGCCCACACGGTCCCTTGAGACACAAGCAGTTGGTAATAGTGTGACAAGTCCGATTGAGCCGATTCCTTCTCCAGTGCAGCCCATACAACCACCCAAGTCTCAACCGCAACCGGAACCAAAACCAAAATCAGCGCCGCCCGCATCACCCCAAAAGACGATTATAGAAGAGGATAAACCGCCTGTTCTAAAAAATTTGGGGGTAAATTTTGAACCCTGGGATAAAAATACCAATCGGGCCGGAGCGTTTATATTTTTACCATCCGAAAAAAAAGTATTTCTTGAATACGGCGTGGAAGTAGAAAGTTCTGAAGGCGGCACAAAAATTCTTCCCACATTTGAATATCGTATCGCAGCGGACGCAGACGTATTTGCCGCAATCGATGGCGTTATTACAAAAATCGTTTATCAGCCGCAAACACAAGACTATGAAATTCTCATTCAACCAAAAATACATTCTCAATGGACCGTAGGGCACGACCATGTAAGCAACATCAAGGTGTTTGAGGGAGATAGTGTGAGGGCCGGCGACATTCTTGGCAAGGCGGGCACGCTGGGCGGCGCATTTGGGAGAACAGAAATTATGATCTGGGGCCCCTCTTCTGCCAACCGTCCGCTCACCTATTGTCCGTTCAAACTTTTTGCTCCAGAGCTTTTGTTAGAATACCAACAAAAAGTATCCCAACACATGAAGGACTGGGAGGAATTCAAGGGCAACGCCAATCTTTATAATGAAGAAAAACATCTTTACCCCGGCTGCGTTTACGAAACCTTACTTGATTAAATAACCATCCGCTAGTAAACATGGTTCTCCGCCTTTGTCCCTCGATTACACTCGGGACTATGGCGGACAAGGAAAATCGTCCCATCCGGGGAGCGAACAGAAAAAGAAACGCCTGAAAGGGCGTATTTTTTTGCAAGTGAGTAAAAACAGTGGCTGACCCCCGTTTTCAGTAGATTGCCGCACCGCAAGCGGTAGGGTATCGCCCAAGACAAATGATATAATTAATTATATGGAGCGTGGGTTTGTACCGATTATTGTAATTCTTGCCGTAGTTGCTGTTTTGGGCGCGGCGAGTTCTTTTATTGTTGTTTCAAAATTAAAAGAAAACAAACAAGGGGCGGTCACGGTCCCAGTTCCGGAAACCGTTACTCCGATCCCGAAAAAAATCTCTGAAGCTTTTCGAGAATCATCGCGAGAACCATCGGGTGATTCTATAGAAGTTAGAGAAGCATATCCGGTTCGAACAATTACCCGACCAGTACCTACGCCGTCCCGAACAAAAAGTACAGAAATTACTGGCCTTGAACGGGAAATCACGGTTCTTTTTGAGGCCGGAAACACCATCGGGCCGGATCACTATACGCGCTTAGCGAGCGGACTGGACAAAGAAGCGTCTCTCGGAACCTCGCCCACGCTTATCGAAAAACTTCGAAATATGCTCGAGGCATTAAATCCCAATAAGGTTCCATCACTCTCTTCTGCTTCTTCCTCTCCTTCTTCGGCGCCGCAAGCGTGCGCCGACGATATAAAGCCCCAACTTACAAACTATTTCACCGACTTCTCCAAAATTCAAAAAATTACCGCGCCCGGCTCCCCTTCTTCCGAAGGTCCGAAGGGGCATTCGTTTGTCTGGACCGGAGGAGCGCGTGTGCCGGTCTACGCGCCTATCGCCATGACCCTCGATTCCGGCGCGTACGCAAAAAACAACGCGGAGAGTCCGGCGCAGTACCTTCTGTTTTTTATCGTGAACAACAATTGCAATTATCAAGTGAAATTCGACCACATAGACGAACCCATCTCCGCCATTCGAGAACAATTGCCGGGAACTCCCAAGGTCGGAGACAGCCGGACGACTCCTTTCGTCAATAAAATTCAGTTTCAGGCCGGGGACCTCATTGGATACACTACCGGCAATCTTCAATCAGGAAATTGGGATTTTGGGCTTTATTATATGAAAGAAAAAGGAGTGCTTGGTAGGGAGTACAACTCATATGGTATGCACGGATACGCGGTTTGCTGGACGGACTTTTACGCTGGAGAAAAACAAGCGCAGTATCGGGGGCTTCTTGAGGGCCCAAAGCTTCTTTGTTCGTTTTAGATATGGATATTGCTATTACTTTTCTTTTTGCGGTTTCAATTTGGGTGATATTTCATGCCGCGGTAAGAAGATTGCGAAAACCGCTCGTATACTCCTTTAGCGCCGCAACGGTTTTATTCCTTTGGTTTTTTGCGGTCACTTTTCTCAGTAAAACGCGATTTTTTGCCATAAATCCTTTGGTCGCGCCGAACATCATGCTTGGTTTTTTAGTTCTCTTTATGTTTCTTCAAAAAGCGTATGCATCGAAGAGGATACGGACGATTACCGACGTCATCCCCCAGCACTGGCTCATCGGAATTCAAACATATCGGGTAGTGGGAGTAAACTTTCTCTTCCTATATCAGGCGGGCGTCCTTCCGGCCGCATTCGCCTTCCCTTCCGGATACGGTGATATATTAGTTGGTGTTACCGCGCCTTTTATCGCGTATTTCTGTTTCAAAAAGAAACCCTTCGCGAGACGGGTCGCCATTGCATGGAATATATTGGGAATTCTTGACTTGGTTATGGCTCTTGGCATCGGCACGCTCGGCTTTCCCCGACCGCTTCAAATGTTGCCTCTCACCCCCTCAACCGAACCCCTTTCTCTCCATCCCCTCGCCTTGATTCCTCTTTTTGCCGTACCCCTTGCTCTCATGCTTCATCTTTTTTCTTTGCGAACACTTGTGAAAAGGTCGAACGCTATATAATTTTTATCAATATATATGTCAGATACATTTTTCGGCGGAGGAGCGATTCTTATGGGAATACTAATCGCCCTCACGTCCCTTCTGAAGTGGCCGAAATGGCTGAATTACGTCTGGGCCGCCTTTATAATTGCTTGGGGCGTTATTGCATTTGCGCTTTAGAATGAACCTCTCCCGAGATCAAGTGTTTCGTCAATTCTAATCCGACTCACAAATTCAGGAACGTGACTTACGAGAACCATAGCGCCTTCGTACCCATCCAGGGCTTTCGCGATAATTGGCAGATGGCGGAAGTTAATATGGTTCGTGGGCTCATCAAGGATGAGCAGGCCCGGGGCCATAAGTACGAGTTCCGCGAAGGCGACAAGCCCCTTCTGCCCCTCGGAAAGCGCCCCTATTTTCGAACCGATTAAATCTTTTGTAATCAAAAATCCGGCGGCAACGGAGCGCAGTATCCCCTCATCCGGCACCTTCATTGCCTTCTTCAAGGCGCCATAGACCGTGCTCTCGAAATCAAGGTTTGAAAAATCCTGACGATAGTAGCCGATCTCTACGCCCGCCGCAACTTTTGCTCCCCTTGCCTTTCCGCTCGCGATGGATTCAAGGAGAGTTGTCTTCCCGATGCCATTCGGCCCGGATAAAAGCAAACGCCCGTTTTTCCGGAGAGAAATGTGCGTCTTTTTTTCCACGGCCTTATGGCCCTTCGACATGACGGAGAGAGAAGAGATGCCGAGAATCTCTCCTCCGATGTCCCTCTGGACAGGAATATGAAAATTTCTGATCGGCGCGTCTTCTTTCCGTACGTCCACCTTCGCCTCCTCCATTTCCGCGGCCAAATCACGCATACGTTTCGCAAGCACCCTCATCTTTCCGCCCTTGTGGGCGAAAAAATTCGCCTTATCTTTTTTCTCTTGAATTATTTTCTCGGCTCTCGCGTTTTCCCTCTCTTCTTTCTCGATCTGTGCGGAAATGGTTGCCGTTACATCAAAATAATTGCCCGCGAACTGCTGAACTTTTTTTGTAAACACATCAAGGTAAAGCACGCCCTCGGTAAAGGCATTCAAAAAATCGGCATCATGAGATATGACGATCACGGTTTTTTTGTATTCAACAAGAAATCGCCTCAGATGGTCAAGGGCCTCCTTGTCGAGATTGTTGGTTGGCTCGTCAAGCAAAAGAATATCGGGATTCTGAATGAGGGCCGAGGCGAGAAGGAGGCGCGCCTGCTGTCCCCCCGAAAACGAACGAATTATCCGATCGTGCGGGGCGCGAAGGTTCACCACTTCAAGTACCGCGTCAATCTTCGGATCAATATCATATATTTTCCGCGGAAACGCATTTTTAAAAAACTCCCGCACGGAAAGGTTTGCGTCATCTTGCCCGACGACCTGTCGCGCCAGGGCAATCGTAGCTCCCGTAATATGAACTCCCCCGGAATCCGGCACAAGGAACTTTGTAATAAGATGGAAGATTGTGCTTTTCCCGGCGCCGTTCTGGCCCATGAGCGCTACCTTTGCCCCCCTTCGCACGGAAAAAGAGACCTCTTTCAGAATGGGTCTGTTGTGGCCATATCCAAAGGACACGTCACTGAAGCGAACAACAACATTATTTTCAGACATCACCGAATAGTACCCTGTTTTCCGAGAATTTGATACGTTTATTCCGGAAGTAATGCGCCTATTATAAAAATCAGGACGACTCCTATAATAACCGTTATTGTGTGTCCAAGCGCCCGTCTTTCTTCCTTGTGGCGCACTTCGGGGATAAGGTCAGAGGTCGCGATATAAATAAATACGCCAGCGGTGAACGCCAAGATGTATCCGATCCAATGTTCTATATACGAAAGGAGAAAA
Source organism: Nanobdellota archaeon (assembly GCA_030695805.1). Taxonomy (GTDB): domain Bacteria; phylum Patescibacteriota; class Minisyncoccia; order UBA6257; family GWB1-50-10; genus JAUYPG01. Next base: position 6,014 of record JAUYPG010000075.1, on the reverse strand, counting down.
TAGCCGCCTATGGCTCCCGCGAAAGTGGTCATCGCGGTCAGAACATTCAACATGAGTATTTTCCCCTTGCTATATCCCGCGTGGAGCAAGACCCCAAAGTCCCCTATCTCCTGCGGAACCTCGTGAAAAAAGACCGCGATAGTCGTCGCGATGCCTACGGGAACCCCAACAAGAAACGCGGCGGCAATCGCTATGCCGTCCAGAAAGTTATGAATGGCGTCTCCGCAAAGAACTGACGAGGAAAGAACGCGCTCATCGCATTTTTCATCATGGCAGTGGTGCCAGCGAAGTATTTTTTCAAATATAAAGATCGCGAGTATGCCAAGCACAACCGCCGCGAATACTCCATTTTTTCCTTCCGCCGCTTCAAGCGCTTCCGGGAGAAGGTCAAAAAACGCGGCTCCGAGAAGAGTTCCAGCGGCAAAACTTACCAAAAAAAGCGATACGCGCTTCATCCAATCTTTTTTCCAAAGAAGCACGATTCCCCCCATAAGCGCGAGAATACTTCCAATACTGCTTGCGATGATAATTTGAATTAGCATAATTTTTTTATGTTGCGCGCAAACAACACACGCTTCGTGGCAGTGGTGAATCCCGCCCTACCAGTGAGCTTCATCATAATACTCCTTGTCTTTTATGGAGTTGTCAAATTTCCATAGTTACTATAGTTACTATCTTTTCCAGACGGCCGTCTGGTAAAGATAGTAACTTTAAGCCGCACTCCCTTTATGCTACAGTTTGAATAGTTCCAACCATGTAAGTTCGCCCATCCCCTCCGAATTAGGAGACGCCTATGAACGTGTATCAAAGAGAAGTGATTCATCCGGGAGACAGGGTCTCCCAACTCGCGCGAAACATCTCCTTCCAGAGTCATGGGAACTGCCCTGCCGTGACTATTGTGCCCCATGAACCCGGAAATTTCCGCGGACCAGTAGGGTTTCTCTGGAAAAGACACATCCTCAATCTCATGCTCCGAGGCGCGGATGATCCGACCAACTGGGTCATGATGGAGGAGATGGAGAATGACGGCGCCGGAGGCAAGCCCCAGTTCTTCACCCTACTCGGCACGCCGGAAGTGTTTCGCGGTCTTGGGCGGGAGATCATCACCATGACCGCGGACGACTTCGCGCGTTCCGGCCGTCTCCCGGCAATTCTCGCGAACGAACTGAGTGTGAAGAGCGTCACTCCGGAAAACTTTCCTCTTATCCAAGCTCTTTTCGAAGGGTTCGGTCAGGCGCTTTCCGAAGCAGGACTCGTAAACATTACCGGTGAGACCGCTGTTATGAAACACAGCATCACCGCGTTCTGCGATACGGACTCTAATGAACAGCTCGTCCTTACATGGGGAGCAACCTGCGTCGGACTCGCCCATCGAGATCTTCTCATCAATCCCTCAAGGATTCAGCCCGGAATGCCGATTGTCGGCTTTTCGGAACCCGGGTATCGGTGCAACGGCGGGACCTTCTTCACGAACATCATTCTGGAGAAGTGGGGCAATCCGTCTGAAAAGAAGTTCCGGGAAAACCCCGAGATGCTTCGATTCGTGAAGCAGCTCGTCGTCCCCTCTCAAAGTTATGCCCGTACCATCACCCGAATCGTCGGGTGGAATCCCGATGGCAGTGTCCGCGCTCCTCTTGCGAGGATTCGCGGAATCGCCCATATCACCGGAGGCGGCGTGTGGGGTAAGTTCGGCGAGATTCTGCCGGAAGGTGTCGGAGCCCTGCTTCACTCCATGCCACGACCCGCGGAGGTTCTCCTGGAAGCCCAGAAGCTTTCCATCGGCACGAAATATAATCTTACCGATTGGGAAGCGTATAGCACACTCCATGGCGGGTGCGGAATGCTTCTTGTCCTCACGAACCCCCGAGATGCCGAGATCGTGATCCGAGAAGCCGCCCGAGACAGCGTCTCGGCTCAGATTGTCGGAGAGACAACCTCCTCTCCACAAGGAGAAATTGTCATCCAGTCGCAATTTCTTGGTGGGAAAGAACTCTCTTCCCTTGAGCCATAACGATTCCCGCGCCTCCTCTTGATTCACAAAACAGAGGAGGCGCGGCTACAAATGCTTGAATATAAGAATAATGCAAGATACACTAAAATTTATCCCCTGGTAGCTCAATGGTAGAGCAATAGCCTTTTAAGCTAGTGGTTGAAGGTTCGAGTCCTTCCCGGGGGACACGAATTTCGTCCAAGAGTCCCGTGCTTCACGGGACGAGTTGTGTTATTTCTTCTTTCTTCGCAGAAAGGCGGGAATATCCCAAGCGCTCGATTCTTCTTTTTCTCCTTTCTTTTCTCCTTTTGCCTCCGGTGTCTTTTCCTGCTTTTTTATCTCCGGCTTCTCCTCCTTCCCTTTGTCCCGGCTTTTCACCTCCCGGACCACGGCCTTCTCCTCTTCCTTATAAAAATCCTCGAGAAACCTGTCTTTTTTTTCATCCGATTTTCCAAAGAGAGACGGGACCTCAAACTTCGGCGCTCCGCCAAAGGCGGATCCGTTAAATCCGGTCGCGATTACCGTCACCTTGATGCGTTTTTCTTTGAGTTTTTTGTCGTAGTAGGCGCCGAAAATAATGCGCGCCGAGGGATCAACGCTTCCGGAGATCACTTTCGCGACCTCGTTTATCTCTGTCATCTTCAGATCCTTTGACCCCGCGATAGAAAAGAGCACCCCCTTCGCTCCCTCAATCGAGGTCTCGAGAAGCGGGGAGTGAATCGCCTCGGCCACCGCCTTCGCGGCCCGCTCCGCGCCTTGGCCCACTCCTATGCCAATAAGCGTCGTTCCCGCGTCTTTTACAATGGCACGGATATCCGCAAAATCCACATTGATGATTCCCGGAGAGTTGATGAGCTCCGCTATCCCCTGCACCGCGTTTTTCAAAATCTCATCCACAAAACTAAAGGCCTTCGCGATCGAGGTATCTTTTTCAATAACAGAAAATATCCTGTCGTTCGGGATTACCACGAGCGCGTCCACCTTGTCTTTCAGGCGCAAAAGCCCCTCCTGGGCCGCGTTTGCCCGCTGGGTGCCCTCGAATGAAAAGGGCTTCGTTACAATGCCAATAGTAAGAATTCCCCTCTCTCGGGCGATGTCCGCGATAACGGGAGAGGCGCCAGTTCCGGTTCCCCCGCCCATGCCCGCGGTCACAAAGACAACATCCGCGCCATCCAATGCCTCGCCTATTTCCGATCTATTCTCCTCCGCGGCCTGCTTCCCGATATCAGGATTCATGCCAGAGCCAAGGCCCCGAGTGAGGGCCCTGCCCATATAAATTTTTTTGTGAGCAAGGGCGTAGTCCAGGTCCTGCGCGTCGGTGTTCGCCACGATAAATTCCACGCCCCGCAAACGCTCCCCGCCCATCATACGAGAGACGGCGTTGCCTCCCCCGCCGCCCACTCCGATTACCTTGATCGCCGTGATGCCCTGGGCCGGAGACATCCTGCCGTGTCCAACGGACGATTTTTTTGAAGTCCGCGCTGAATTTCTTTTATTCCGTTTTCGTATTTTCATTGCTTTTCACTGATACGTTAATATTTGGGATATCGAACCCCGCCTTGGCGGGGTTCGATATCCTCCACAAACTACGGCATAAAATTCTTCAATATATTCTTTCCCGCCTGAAATAATCCTCTCGGGCGCGGCTCCTCGTGCCATCCTACGGCGACGAGCCCCACCGCAACGGCAAATTCCGGATCATCCATCATCCGCTCGTAGGTCGGGTTTGGAATCTCTATCCGCGATAAGTCAGGAATACCGATCTGGGCCGGGAGCTTCAGGCGGGTCCGCACGAGCTCCGTGATACCCTCAAGTTTCACTCCCCCGCCTGTGAGGACAACCCCGGCCGGAAATTCAAACCGTTCCCGTAACGGCTGAAGCTCATTATTAAGGATATCCAGGATTTCCGCAATCCGAACCTCGATAATCTCGTTCACGAATTTCCTAGACACTTCTTCCCTCAAACCCGGGTCGAATTCGTAGAGATGCACGGTATCTTTCTTTGGTGTTTTTCTCGGGTCCGCCGTCCCGTATTGCAGTTTTATCCTTTCAGCCACATCTATCGGAATCTTGAGTCCTATGGCGATATCGTTTGTGACGTGGCCGGCCCCGATAGGAAGGGACCGGGCATAGAGCGGCTTCATCTCTTCAAACGCGACGATGGAGGTGGTTCCCGATCCGATATCCACCATGAGCACGCCGAGCTCCTTCTGCTTTTTCGTAAGCGTTGACCTGGAAGAGGCAAAAGGATTAAATACCACGCCGCTTACCGCGCCTCCCGCGTCCTCAAGTGTTTTTCCGAGCATATCGAAATGCGGAGCGAACGCCTCGATAAGGAGAGTTGAAACCTCGAGGCGGCTTCCGGACATCCCCACAGGGTCCTGGATGCCGGGAATGTCGTCCACGAGAAACTCCCGAATAATCGTATGAAGCACCTTATAATTCGGAATCATCTTCGCGGCGCGCGACGACTGGACCGCGCGTTCGACATCCTCCTTACGGATTTCCCTGTCCGGCTGGCTTACCGCCGAAATACCGCGCGACACGCGGGCCTTCACATGCTCGCTGTTTATATTCACAAAAATGTTTTTCGGCGCTTCTTTCGAAATGTGCTTCAGTTCTTCCATAAGTTCTCCCAGCGTTTCCCGCGCGTCTTCGACGTCAGCAATAACTCCCCTCCGAAATCCCTGTGAAGGATGCCGAAAAGCCGCGACGACAGAGACGCTTCCGTTTTTCGCGCGTTCCGTTACGATTCCCTTTATTTGGGACGAACCCATGTCGAGACAGGTGAGGATTTTGGACATACACTCAAAATTTCTAATTACTAATTTCTAATTGACCTAATCAAGTCCCAATGACTCAATGACTAATGACTTTTTCGCTTTGGGTATTGGGAGTTCGTGCTTGATTCGAAATGAGTAATTAGAAATTGGCATACTGAAACTTCTTCAGAATGCTTCGTTCTTTCTTTTCCATCTCAATTCTATCACGGACACGCTCGTGAGTGTACCCCAGAAGATGCAGAATTCCGTGGATAACTAACTCCTCCATGTTTTCCGCGTGTTTTTTGATGTACTGAGGAGCAAGATAGACCTCTCCCAAACATTTCTTCTCCCGCGTATCCGGACGCGGAAACCCCTCCGGTTCCTGAAAACTCAACACATTCGTCGCCTTGTTTTTCCTCCGAAATTTCCTGTTTATCGTCTTCATTTCTTCATCCTTGATGAGAAATATGTGAATTTCGACATGATGCGCAATGTAACCCCTCGTCATCCCGCTGCTGCGGGATTCGCTCGGGGTATGTTCGCCTTTTTTTGCATTCGTTTTGGTAGGCGAACATAAAACAAAAAGACACGCTTCCGCGGCCTTCCGAACGCCCTTCGCGTGTCTTTCAAACAATTTTTTCGCGCATTGAATCCGAATTGTCCCAGCCATTATTATTTCTCTTTTTTCATATGTTCTTCCACCATGGCCTTTACTACTCCTCCGTCCACTCTTCCCGCCACTTTCCTCATCGCCTCTGCCATGACCTTTCCAAATTCTTTCGGGCTTTCGGGCTGTATAGCGCGTATTGTTTCTTCCACAATTTTTTTCAATTCACTCTCCGGCATTCGTGCGGGCAAATACTCTCCGATAATCGCGAGTTCCACCTCTTCTTTTTCCGCGAGGTCCTCTCTCTTCCCCGTCCTGTACGCCGCGATGGACTCCTTCCGCTTTTTCGCCTCCTTCTGCAGAATACGAACAAAATCGTCTTCGCCAAGTTCCTCTTTCTTTTTCGCACGGACCTCTATCTCCTCATTCCCTATCACAGACAAAAGAAGACGGAGTGTGTCCCGTCTTCTGGAATCACCCGTCTTCTGCGCCATCTTTAGATCTTCTTCAATCCGGCTCTTCAACATACTAACGTCCGTATTTTTTTTGCTCTTTGATATCCTTTTCTTTTTCGGACCGGTACAACGCGTTCTTCCGTCTCCTCCCCCTATTTTCCGGGCGAGCGGAAAAACGCCTCCTTTTCGCTTCTTTC
>JAUYPG010000069.1 GCA_030695805.1 Nanobdellota archaeon | reverse complement strand
GGAATTCGACACTCTTACAGCCCCAAAAGATCATTCAGTGCGCACTACGCCTCTTTCCCGGAAAGCATTGCCCGAAGAAGAGGAAGAGGGACGCCTTTCGCGCGTTGACCGCATCTGCAGAAGGATCCTTGCTCTTGCCTTTTTTGAAAACTCTCTGCTCCCGCGGGTTATGGAAGAGATTAATCTTTTTCCGGAGTCGTATCAGCGCATACTTCAGGATCCCGGAGGGGAGACGGCATCAAGGATCGGCATGCAGGCCGCCTACCAGTTCGGCGGGAGCGCAGAGAAGGGTTTTCATGAGGAGTTCGGGCACCTGCTTCAAGAATTGAAATTTGAGACCCTTCGCCGGAGGAGAGATGATATCAGGATGAAAATCCGCGAGTTTGAACGGGCGGGGCGTGAAGAGGAGTCGCTCGAATTTTTGAAGCAGTTCCAGATTGTTTCGGGGGAGATGGATGGGATGAAGCGATAGAATCTAGAAAGTAGAATAACATCAAATTTTTTATGGCAACAAAAAATAAAAATATAAAAAAGAAGGGAGTCGCGAAAAAAAAGCCGGCAAAGAAAAATATAAAGAAGGGCGTATTAAAAAAGAAAAAAATTTCCCCGGCGAAGAAGCCGACAAAGGGTTGGCACGCTCCAAAAAAGAAAATCCGCAAGGGAGACGAGGAGTCGCTCCGGGATTATGAGGGGCGATTGAAGGACCTCGTCTATCGGGGCCGGACACGCGGATTCGTAACTGATGCTGAGGTCTTAAATTTTTTTCCTTATATTGAAGAAAATTTGTCGTTCTTGGAGACGGTCTATGAACGGCTGGAGAGCGAGGGGATTAAGGTTAGGGAGTCCTCTCCACTTGTCGGGAACGTGAAAGAGGAAATTTCCGCGAAGGAGCTGAAAGACGCGACTCGGATCGAACAGGATCTTCCGGACGCGGTGCAGATGTATTTGAAAGAGATCGGGCGTACCGCGCTTCTCACCTCGAAAGACGAAAAGGAGCTCGCGAAGCGCGCCGAAGGAGGAGACGAGGAGGCACGAAAAAGGCTTATACAGGCGAATTTGCGGCTCGTGGTTTCCATCGCAAAGCGGTATGTAAACAGGAGCCCGCACTTGAGCATTCTCGATCTGATCCAAGAGGGCAATATCGGCCTCTCGCGCGCTGTTGATAAATTTGACTACCGGAGGGGCTTTAAGTTTTCCACCTACGCGACTTGGTGGATACGGCAGGCGATTACCCGCGCGCTCGCGGACTATTCACGTACCATCCGCATTCCGGTTCACATGGTGGAGACAATCACGAAGTACGCCCAGTTGAAGCGACAGCTCATGCAGGAACTCGGGCGCGATCCCTTGCCCGAGGAGGTTGCCTCCGAAATGGGAGTGGATGTTGAAAAGGTTCACTATATCCAGAAAATATCACAGGAGGTGGTGTCTCTTGAGGCGCCGATTGGTGACGACGAGGAGGACTCCGTTCTTTCCGACTTCATCAAGGATGAGCAGAGCTTGTCTCCGGACCAACAGGCGAGCTTCGGGCTTTTGAAGGATCAGATCCACGAAGTGCTGGGCGACCTTACAGAGCGGGAACGAAAAATTCTTGGAATGCGATTCGGGCTTGAGGACGGCATCTCGCGGACGCTTGAGGAAGTAGGCAAGGTATTCGGGGTAACGCGCGAGCGCATCCGCCAGATCGAGGCAAAGGCACTTGAGAAGATTCGCCAGAACGACAAGGTGAGGAAACTAGAGGGGTACTAATTAAAATTCCTGCAGTCTTGACACCCATCCAGCGAGAGTATAAATTGGTTTCAGTAAAGTAAAGTTTACTACACTTTAATGAAACAGAAAATTCTATCAATATTGTCCGTCCGGAAGGAACTCCTAACGCGACGGGTATCCCTGTTCACCACGCAGGAATTTCAGCGCATTTTTAGGAGCTCGTATTCGCAGACAAAGTATTTTCTCGAAACCTACGCAAAGCAGGGGATGTTCGTGCGTCTGAAGCCGGGACTTTACGCGTTTGAGGGGAGGATGCCCTCCGGTGAGGAGATCGCCAACGCCTTATACCAGCCCTCCTACCTTTCCTTTGAATATGCTTTGGCACGCCACGGCATTATTCCTGAAATCGTGTACGCGCTTACCTCGGCCACCACAAAATCAACGCGCACATTTGCGACGGCGGATCTCGGCTTTGAGTATTTCAAAATAAAAAAGCAGGCGTTCATCGGATACGGATTGGTACAAGATGGCAGGGATCGAACGCGAAGCGTTTTGATGGCCGAGCCGGAGAAGGCAGTTGCGGACTATCTTTATTTCGTTTCTCTCGGGAAGCGACAGATGAATGACCGCATGATTATAAAAGGTCTTGACCGCAAGAAAATAACTCGGTACGCCAAGCTGTTTCGGCGCCCCGGACTTATGCAGATTATCCAAAACCTATGATTACCGCAGAAATTATTCAAACCCTAACCAAGAAGCACCAAACCGAGGCAGTCAATGTCTGGCGCGAGTATTTTCAGCACCTTTTTCTCTCGTATTTCTACAAGCAGCCGGAGGCGGGCGATATCTATTTCAAGGGCGGTACTGCGCTCCGCATCATCTATGGCAGTCCGCGCTTTTCGGAGGACCTTGATTTCAGTTCCAGTGTAAAGGATATCAAGAAAATTGAACACGCGGTGATTATTACCCTTGCCGAAATTGAGCGGGAGGGGGTTGATACAGAACTCACCGAGGCAACAGAAACTACCGGTGGGTATCTCGCAACCATGCAATTTAGCAATAATGGCGACAGGATAGCAACTCGGATAGAAATATCACTGCGAAATGGCAAGAAGGATAAAGGAGAGCTCGTGACTATTGCAAGCG
>JAUYPG010000073.1 GCA_030695805.1 Nanobdellota archaeon | reverse complement strand
GCGTTGGAGGGTCAGGCCACGCCGACTGTATCTGCGCCGCCTAAGTCGGCGCTTCTGCCGAACTACCCGAACCCGTTCAACCCGGAGACGTGGATTCCGTTCCAGATCGCCGAGGGCACCACGGTCCATATCACGATCTATGGCCCAGCGGGTCAGATCGTGCGGACGCTCGAACTCGGATCCCTGCCCGCGGGGACCTACACGACGCGATCCAAAGCCGCTTACTGGGATGGCACGAACGACGCTGGCGAGCGCGTCGCGAGCGGGCCCTACTTCTATCGAATTGAGGCAGGTTCGTATAGCGCGATGCGGCGCATGGTCATCCTGAAGTAGGCGCACACATCACGCACCTACTCACACAAGTCCCCCTCGACCACGCGGTCAGGGGGCTTCTTTTTTTTATTTTCGCCTACATTGCTATTCTCATGTTCTTGAGAATATGAGAATAGCTATTTGAATAGACAAACATACCCTTACCTTTGCACCCGCCCCTACACAACCCTCTCAACGTCATAGGACAATTCTATGGAATTGTCCTATGGTCATCACCGAAAATAAATACGATACGCGTGGAGCATGCGATTTATATCCACACGTCTATCGCCTTACGAAAGTCCTTCGGCATCTCCTGATTGATCTTATAAAACACATGCCCGTCCGCGCCCCGCGGTTCCAGCACATCTAAATTTTTCAATATTGCCAAATGATTGGACGTTGCTTTGAAGGAAATTTTTAGATCATTTGTGATCTCGCTCACGTTCATCGTCTTTCCATCAGAAAGCATGGATATGATCTTCAGTCGGTTGACGTTTGCGAGCACCCGAAAAATAACCGTCCATCTTTTTATATTTATGCTCATGTCTTTCATTATATCATCCGCCATAGGACAATTCCATAGAATTGTCCTATGGACACAGGCGAAGTTTATTTTCGCCTACGAATACCTCGTCCCGCCATGGCGGGACGAGGTTACTATGCGAAGGTGAAAATAACCCCGAGTGAGCCCCGCTTTTGCGGGACGACGAGGGGTTACCCTCGGCAATACCGCATCGCAAGTGGCGCGGTATTTTAATTTTTAGAATTGTTTTGACTCTCAGATTTTTGAAGCCACTCTTCTATGCGAGATGTGTCGGGATGAAGCTCAAGTTCATTCTCGTTCGCGTGAACTCGAACGAGCGCGGAATTACGCGGAATCCGCCAGCTGGCGGAACGCGGAGCAACGCGGAATCTCGACATGCCTTTTTTAATTCTTTTTAGTTGGTAGCGCGCGAGAAGATATTCAAGCGGAGTACCGAGAAAGCTTCCGAGTAAAAATTCCGCGGGCGTTCGAAAGGGGTGGGATTGTTTTTTCTTGAACCTGTTTTCGAAGTTCGACTTCCCGCGGGAAGTCGAACTTCCCGAACCGGAATGTGCCCACTGGTTCGCGGAAAAAAATTCTTGTATGTTTTTTTCTTTGCCGTAGATCGGCACGAGGTTTCGATAAAGCGTCTGCCAGTAGAGGTTGTACGGCGGGCGGAGAGTGTAGGAAGCCGGGGTTACGAAATGATTGAAGCAAAATTTATTTTTTGATTCTTGTTTCGTGTGCCTCCTCTTTTTCCGCTTTCCCAATATATTAAAGAAAAGGATTATGAAGGCGCGGGCCGTAAACATTCTTCCTTTTTTACATCCCAAAATAATATCAAAGTCCGAGTCCTCACGCGCCTCTCCCATTGCCATGGATCCCGCGACGAGCGCGAAATCAACAAACGGAATCCAATCGAAAACCCATCTCCATTTCAAGAGTTTCAGCCATTTTTTTTCTAATATCGTGATATCGGATATCACGATATTAGAATTCGTCTTCTTGGGGTTTATCCAAAGCAAGGGTTTCATAGTCCGTTCCCTCGCCTGTCAGGCGCAGCACATCCTTATCCACTTTTTTCAGTTCTTTCGACGCGGCATTATATGCGTTTACGGTCGTGCCCAAATGCCCGCCGAGTTTTATCATATAGTCCTCATAACTCTGGAGGTGCCTCCGCAACGCTTCCACATTTTTTAAAATCTCCTTTGTCCCCTCCTGTATCTGGTATGCCTTCATGCCCTGCCACATGGCCTGAAGCGTCACATAAAACGTGGTTGGAGAGACGATATGCACCTTTTTTTCACCGGTCGCGTAGTCAATTAAATCCCTTGTGTTCACTTTTATCGCGCCCACTTGGTTCACAAGAAGGTCATAGTAAATGCCTTCCGCCGGAATAAACATAAAGGCGTAGTCCGTAGTCCCCTCGCTTGGCCGTATATATTTTGAGGTCTCGTCAATGCGCTTTTTTAAGTCCTGCTTGAATAATTTTTCTAATTCTTCGCGGCGTGTCTGGTCTTTCTCTTCAATAATTCTGTTGTAGTTTTCAAGAGAAAATTTTGAGTCAATTGGGATAATCTTGTCTCCAACGAAAAGTACGGCGTCCACAATCTCTCCATCTTTGAATTTGTACTGCATCTCATACTGCTTTGGAGTAAAAGCGTTTTTCAAAAGCGTTTCCAAATAAAATTCTCCTAAAATGCCGCGCTGTTTCGGATTCTTTAATATGTCCTGCAAGCGCTCGAGCTGGGAGGCAAAACTTACCACCTGTTTGTTCGTTTCATCGAGTTTCGTCAGGCGCTCCGTTACCTCGCGTATGATCTTTGCGCTCTCCGAAAATTGGTGCTGAGTCGCTTTTCCTGATTCTCCGAGTTTCACATCCAGAATTTTTCTCATCTCCTCCATCTGATTCTGAAGCATGAGAAAGGACTGGTCGTCTTTTTTCTCCTGCTTTGGAATAAGCGATTTTACGATGAAATAAAAACCGGCGAGGAGAATTGCGATGCCAATGATTGCGAAAATGATGTATTGCATGTTTGCGTCTTGTCATTCTGAACACATTCGCTTCGCTCAGTGTAAACTCCGCGAAAAATCTCGGAGATCCTTCACAGACCCCTTCACTTCATTCAGGGCTCGCTTCGCTCGGTTCAGGATGACCCCGCCCTGGCGGGATCAGTTAATGGACACTATAAGACCCATCATGATAAGCGTAAAAAGCGCAATGAGGCCGCTTCCCCAGATAAGTATCATCGCAAGCACCCGCTCCTTAAAAAAAAGTTCTTTCGCGAGGACCATGTTTCCCGCGATCACAAGCCCGCTTATCCCGAATATCATACCTACATCCATCTTCCCGCCCAGCGATCGTATTCCTTCCGCGGCGTTAAACTGGAGAATGAGATCCCGCGTTGGCAACTTGCCCCAACTCGCAACAAGCACGATCCCTGCCGCGAGATAGAGCGCGATAACCGCGATGCCGGAGATTATTTCCGGCCTTTTTAGCATTTCCTTCATACACGTTCATCATACCGTATCAAAAAAACCATGACAATGACGAATAACCATGACTGCGACATAAAGCCGCCCAGTAGCGGTTCTACGCGGCTTGTCGTTTCAGGAGTGCGCTTAAAATCGGAGGGGTACAAAGTGTTGTAATGATTACCATAATGACGACAATGGAAAAAATTTCTTCCGAAATAACTCCCAGAGACGCCCCTACGCTCGCGAAAATAAGCCCCACCTCGCCACGGGGCACCATGCCAAAGCCGACTATCCACCTATCTTTTTTTTCCACCGCGAATCCCGTTACTATTTTTCCGATGAACGCGACCGCGGTTATCGCAAGCGCGAGAAGAAGCACTCTCGTATCGCCCAGAGTCGTAAGATCCACTCCCATACCCACCCAGACAAAAAAGAGCGGCACAAAGAGATACGAAACCGGCTCGATTAACTCTTCAACATGGCGATCCGCGTGATGTTCTATTGCTTCGCGCATTTCTTTTGATATTTTTGTTTCGCCTCCCGCGGCTTTTTTGATGTCTTCACAAAATTTTGGATTTTTAAAAAACTTGAAGTGCACGGCATCAAGAACCAAACCCGCGGCAAACGCTCCCACAATCGGCGCGAGACCGATCAATTTCGCGACGTAGGCAAAGACAAGCGCAAAGGCAAGCGCCATGGTGAATTTCATCCCGTGTCCGGTATGGATTTTTGAAAACATCTTACCAAGAAACGGCGCGAGAAATCTTCCCAAAAGAATTGAGCCCACGAGAAAGAGGATGGCTTTCGCAAGAATCCAGGTTATGAGACCCGCTCCCACGGCTCCCACGGTGGCAATCGCGGAAATCACCGCAAGAATCACAAGGCCGAGAACGTCATCTATGACCGCGGCTCCCAAAACAATTTGTGCCGCGCTTGTTTTCAATTTTCCCAAATCCTTAAAAACGCGAGCCGTGATTCCCACGGAGGTCGCAGTAAGCGCCGCGCCCAAAAAGAGATAGGTTGTTGAAGCAAGTCCAGGCAAGAGCATGGGTCCTACCACATATGTCCCCAAGACGAATGGAACGACGACCCCTATTACGGCAACGATCCCGGCCCTGAGTCCAACCCTGCTCATCTCACGTATGTTTGATTCGAGTCCTATCTGAAAAAGAAGGATCACGACCCCAAGCTCCGCGAGGAAGGTGAAGATTACATTGGTTTTCAGCGGCTCAAAAAAATTGACTCCGAAAAGAGCCAAATTTCCCAAAACAATTCCTACAATGAGTTCCCCCAATACCGCGGGCTGTCCAAGTTTTTCCACGAGACCCGCCATCTTCGCGATGAGAAGCACGATCGCTATCCAGAGAAAGATAAGTGCGAAATTATGGCCCTCGCCCCCTGCCGCCTCCTCTCCACTTCCGTTTGCTTCCGCGAGAATCGGAAGAGCAGACAAGAGCAAAATCGTACCAAGATAGAGTCCGTCTCGCACCCATTTTTTGCAGGAAATTTTCATGGCGGAAATTCAAGTATAAAACGAGACGAATTTTATACTGAAGTCCCATCTCCTGTCAATTTTTTCTGTGTATAAGTTTATTTTCGCCTGCAATACCTCGTCCCGCCATGGCGGGACGAGGTTACTATCAAGGGGCGAAAATAACCCCGAGCGAGTCCCGCCTTTGCGGGACGACGAGGGGTTGCCTTGGGGCGATACAGCGCCGCTTGCGGTGCGGTAATTTATCTTACTCCGCTTTTTCTCCGTTTCGCGAGCTTGATACGAAGAAGAGCGCGGGCCATCTCGGCCTCGGCGGCGGCAAATTCTTCCGCGTCATCCCGATGCTCTTCCATAAGTTTTTCAGCCCGTGTTCTCGCTTCTTCCGCAAGTTCGATGTCAATTTCCTCGGCGCGTTCCGCCTGATCCGCAAGAATTAAAACCCGGTGCGGCTGGACATCCGCCATGCCGCCCGAGACGGTCATTGAAAAATCCTCCTTTCCCCGCCGCGCGACTATCTCTCCTAAGGACAGAGACGTAATAAGGGGAAGATGATTTTTTAAAACCGTAAATTCGCCTTCGGAGCCGGGAAGGGTGACGGACTCAATGTCTTCGTCGAAGACCGTGCGTTCGAGAGTTGCGATTCGTAAATGCAGAGGCATTAAATTTCTAATTACTAATTTCTAATTACTAATGAAATCCTAATGACCCAATGACCAATTTTTAGAAATTAGTAATTAGATATTAGATATTTTCGTTTTTGCTCGTTCCTTTACCTCCTCAATGTCTCCCGCCATATAGAAGGCGGATTCCGGAATGTCGTCGAGGTTGCCGTCCAGTATTTCCCTGAAGCTCGCGATGGTGCGCTCGAGGGGGACGTATTTTCCTTCGGTTCCGGTGAAGGCCTCGGCCACAAAGAAGGGTTGGGAGAGGAAGCGTTGAATTTTTCGCGCGCGGGAGACGGTTTTTTTGTCCTCGTCCGAGAGTTCGTCCATGCCCAAAATCGCAATCACGTCCTGCAAGTCCGTGTAGCGCTGGAGAATTTTCTGCACTTCACGGGCCACGTTATAATGTTCCTCGCCTACCACCCCGGGATCGAGCACGGTTGATGTTGAGTCGAGCGGGTCCACGGCCGGATAAATGCCTAGTTCGGTGAGCGCCCGAGAGAGCACCACGGTGGAATCCAAGTGAGAAAACGTGGTCGCGGGAGCGGGGTCCGTGAGATCGTCGGCCGGCACATAGACCGCCTGTACTGAGGTGATGGAGCCCTTCGTGGTCGAGGTGATACGCTCCTGAAGTTCGCCCATTTCGGTCGCGAGAGTCGGCTGGTATCCCACAGCAGACGGAATCCGGCCAAGAAGCGCGGATACCTCGGAGCCCGCCTGTGTAAAACGGAAGATATTGTCAATAAAAACAAGCATATCGCGCGACTCTTCGTCGCGGAAGTACTCGGCCATGGTGATCCCCGAAAGAGCGACCCGGAGGCGCGCGCCCGGCGGCTCGTTCATCTGCCCGAAGACCATCGCGGTCTTATCAATAACACCGGACTCTTTCATCTCATGGTAGAGATCGTTTCCTTCGCGGGTGCGTTCTCCCACGCCGCAGAAAATTGAGTAACCGCCGTGCTCCGCCGCGATATTACGGATGAGCTCCTGAATGAGCACGGTTTTCCCTACGCCCGCGCCCCCGAAGAGCCCGACCTTCCCGCCTTTGATAAATGGAGCGATCAAATCAATTACCTTGATCCCTGTTTCAAAAATCTCGGCCTTGGTCGCCTGATGCCTGAACTCCGGGGCCTTGCGATGGATGGACCATCGTTTGCTCTCTTTTGGAGCCGGCTTCCCGTCAATCGGCTCCCCCAGCACATTGAAGATCCTCCCCAGCACTTTTTCCCCGACAGGCACGCTGATTTGCTTCCCCATGCTTACCACTTCCGCTCCGCGCGCGAGGCCGTCAGTCGAGGTCATCGCGACGGTGCGGACTTCGGAGTTTGATATGTGCTGTTCCACCTCAAGCGTAATCTCTTTGCCCTCGCTCGTTTTTACCGTGAGCGCGGTATAGACCGCCGGCACTTCTCCTTGTGGAAAAGAGACGTCAACGATAGGACCCATGATTTGGGTGATGATTCCTTTTCCTTTTTCCGCGTTTTGCGCTTGTTTCATATTTTTAACTTTCTTTATTAAAAATTCCAAATTACAAATTACAAATTACAAACAAATTCAAAATTCTAAATTCGAATGTTCAAAACCGGCGTGTTTTGGATTTTGGTCATTTGGCATTGTTTGTAATTTGTGATTTTGGATTTGGAATTTCCACGGCTACGCCGTGGCGGCCGCTCCTGACGATATCTCCGCGATTTCCCGCGTAATTCCCGCCTGCCTTGCCTGATTGTACACGAGCTCGAGGTCACCCTTCAACTCCCCGGCTTTGTCCGTCGCGTTTTTCATTGCCACCATCCGCGCCGAGTGTTCAGAGGCCTGCCCTTCCAGGGCCGCCTTATAAACTCCGATTTGCACCAGATACGGGATAAGCGATTTTAATACTTGCTCCGCATTCGGCTCAAACACATAGACCGCTTCTCCTTCTCCCTTTGTTTCTCGGCGAAACAAATATGCCTGCACCTTATTGTCGGTTTCCGTGATTTCTTCAAACATTTTCTCTTCCACAGGCAGAAGTTCCCGCAGTACCGGCCTCTGAAGAAGCGTATTTACAAACTGGCTGTAGGCGATCCACACCTCTTCGTATGTCCCTTTTTCAAACTCTTCCATGGCGACTCTCGCGATCGGGCGAATTTCCGCTATGGAAACGCGGTCCCCAATTCCGGTAAAGTCCGCCACGATCTTCAAGCCCGCCTTTTTCGCGAGACCCCGCCCCTTTTTTCCCACGCTTATCACATCCACTTCTTTCCCCTCTTTCTTCCACTCTTTTATCTTTCCTAATACCCTGCTCCAGAGAACGACGTTCAGCCCTCCGCAAAATCCACGGTCCGTGCTTATAAAAAGCACGGCAACGCGCCCAGTACTTCGTTTTTTCAAAAGCGCGTGCTCTTCGCCCGACCCGCGGAGCGCCTTTGTTACGTTCCGCAGGATTTCGAGCGCTCCATAGGCGTACACGTCTGAATCCCTAGAGCGCTTTTCGGCGCGTTTCATTTTTGATGCCGCGACGAGCTGCATGGCGCGCGTGATCTGCCCGATGTTCTTTACGGACTTGATCCTTCTTTTTATTTCACGGGTGTTTGAGGGCATTCCTTAAAATTTCTAATTACTAATTTCTAATTGACCTAATCAAATCCCAATACTTAGAATACTAATTTCTAAAATAATCATTTGGACATTGGTGCTTTAGGTATTGATTAGAAATTAGTAATTAGAAATTGGTCATTTTAACTAGAATCCTTTTTTGAATTCCTCGGCCAGTCGTTTTACTTCCTTCTGCGTTTCTTCAGTAAATTCTTTTTCTGTTCCGATTTTTTCCACCAATTCCCTCGCTTGCGCCTCAAGAAAAAAACGAAAGCTCTCCTCAAAGGCCTGGACTCGCTCCGCGGGAATATCATCCAGGATGCCGGAGGTCGCGGCGAAAATCGCAATCACCTGATGAACGAGCGGGATAGGCGCGTAATTTTTCTGTTTCAAAATCTCCGTAAGCCGTCTGCCGCGTTCGATGCGGTCTTTCGTCTCCTTGTCGAGATCAGAGCCGAACTGCGCGAAGGCCGCGAGCTCCCGAAACTGGGCGAGTTCGAGGCGCAATTTTTTCGCGACGCTCTTCATTGCTTTTGTCTGGGCGTTCGATCCCACGCGGGAGACGGAAAGCCCCACGTTCAGGGCCGGGCGGACTCCGGAGTAGAATAGATCGGACTCAAGGTAAATCTGTCCGTCCGTGATGGAAATGACGTTCGTCGGAATATACGCGGATACGTCCCCGGACTGGGTTTCGATAATGGGAAGCGCGGTCAGCGACCCTCCGCCATGATCCTTATTTAGTTTCGCGGCGCGTTCAAGGAGCCGCGAGTGGAGATAAAACACGTCTCCGGGGTAGGCCTCGCGCCCGGGCGGACGGCGGAGAAGAAGGGAGATCTGCCGATAGGCGACGGCGTGTTTCGAAAGGTCGTCATAGACAATGAGCGCGTCTTCTCCCTTGTCCCGAAAATATTCCGCGATCGCGCATCCTGTGTAGGGGGCGAGGTAGGAGAGCGCGGCAGAGTCGGAGGCCCCGGAGAGTACCACAATCGTATAGTCCATGGCTCCCATTTCCCGCAATTTTGCAACGATCTTCGCAACCTTTGACTCCTTCTGGCCGATCGCCACATACACGCACGTCATATTCTCGCCTTTCTGATTTATGATGGTATCAATCGCGAGAGAGGTCTTTCCGGTTCCGCGATCTCCAATAATGAGTTCTCTCTGCCCGCGGCCGATCGGGATCATGGAGTCAATCGCTTTTATGCCGGTCTGAACCGGCTCATGGACGGACTGGCGGGTAATAACTCCCGGAGCGATTTTCTCTACCAGAGACCACTCCTTTGTTTTTATTTCCCCCTTGCCGTCAATGGGCTCTCCCAGAGCGTTCACGACTCTTCCAACGAGCTCGCGCCCTACCGGAACCTGCAAAACCTTCCCTGTGGACTCGGCCATGTCGCCTTCTTTCACCTCTTCCCAATCCCCGAGGATGACCACTCCCAAATGTTCTTTCGTAAGGTTCAGGGCTACTCCATATATGTTCCGGCCGGAGAAGCGCACCATCTCTCCCATCCGCGCGCCCTTCAATCCCCGGAGAAGCGCGATGCCGTCTTTTACCTCCTTCACCTCCCCCACGGTGCGGATTTCGGTTTCCACCGGAAGCTCCTTGATCTGACTTTTTAATTTTTCGATGATGTCTTTTGAAATACTCATATATGCGCGAGCCGTTGCCTTAAAGAATTCTCCACCTCCTTGTCTCCCGCATTGATCCGTACTCCCCCAAGGAGTGTCGGGTCCTCCCGAAAGATGATCGAGGCGCCCGTTGCCTCTCCCAATTCTTTTCGTATCCAAGACCTTGTTTCTTCGCCGAGTTTTTTCGCGGTCGTAATCCGTATTTCTTCCGGCTCGTCCATCCTCATCTCTCTCCGCACCGCTTCCAATCCCTCTTCTTCGGCAAGAAGCGCGATGGTATTCTCTACCTCCGGCGCGAGATAGCCGCCGAACCATGAGGAAAGGAGTTCCTTTTTTTCCCTCAACGTCTTGCAAGAAACAAGTGTCCGCTCGCGCTCTTTTGATATGTGACGCACCGCGAACGCGAGATGTTCCCGCGCGAGAGGGAATTTTTCTCCGGTGACTTCTTGCAGGGCTTGTATGAGGGGATTGGTGTTTGACATATTTTTTGCTGTTTTCGATGCTGCTTGTACCGACCCTAATCTACAAATTCATCCGAATCTACAAATACGTTCCTTTTATTCGGTATATTCGTAACATTTGTAGATTCGGGACATTCGGATATTTTTACCCTGAGCCTGCCTGCCCTGAGCCGCGCCGAAGGGTCGAAGGGCGGGTCGGTCTACTTTTTTTTGAATTCTTCTATTGCCTTTTTCAACATTTCTTCCTCTTTTTTCCCGTCAATCTCTTTTTCCAATATTTTTCCCGCGAGCATCACCGCGAGCTGTTTCAGGTCTTCTTCCGTTCCTTTTATAATCTCCGCGCGCTCTTTTTTCGCTTCATTTTTCGCCTCCTCCAATATGCGAGTTGCCCCTTCTTCCGCCTTCTCCTTCAGTTCGTCCCGAAGGCGTTTTTGTTCGACGAGCGCCCGCTTGTGCATTTCTTCAATCTCTTTTCTCTGGTCCGTCATCTTTTGCTTGAACTCCCCCTCTAGTTCTTTGGACTTTGCCTCGAGATTGCCCGCGCGCTCCAAGGATTCCCGCACCTTGTCTTCCCGTTCCCGCATGATGCGGCGCACCGGCTTGTACAACAAATACCACAAAATTCCGAAGAGCGCTCCGAAATTGATGACTTGCCAAAGGAGGATTCTCCCGTCTATTCCAAAACTTTGTAAAAGCTGATCCATATCTTTTGCTGTTTTCGATGTTGCTTGTACCGACCCTAATCTACAAATTTATCCGAATCTACAAATGTTCGTATTCGTAGATTCGGGACATTCGGATATTTTTACCATGAGCCTGCCTGCCCTGCCCGCCCCGAGTCGAACTGAGGGGAGCCGCGCCGAAGGGTCGAAGGGCGGGTCGGTTTACACGAATCTAATAATGAGCGCGACGACGAGCGCGAAGATCATGATGGCTTCCGTAAACGCGATTCCCAGAATCATGTTTGTCTGAATTTTCGAGGCCGCTTCCGGATTTCTTCCGATCGCTTCAAGCGCTTTTCCGACCAAAATGCCGATGCCGATTCCGGGACCGATCGCTCCGAATCCCACGGCGATGGCCATTGCTATTAAACGTAGTTCCTCCATGTGTTTGTAAATTCCAAATTCCAAGCACCAAATTCCAAACAAACTCTCAGCCAGAGGCCGATCCGCCTTCGGCGGAAAAATTCGAATGTCCGAAATTCAAAACGGTTTTGTGTTTTGGTATTTGATATTGTTTGTAATTTGAGATTTGTGATTTGGGATTTTATTTTACGACCTTAACGCGCCACCGCGTGTTCCTCGCCGTCATGGCTCGTCATCGCGAGTTTTATGAACACAAGGGTGAGCATCGCGAACACGAACGCCTGAATGATGGAAACGAATATCTCAAGTCCATAAAAAGGCAAAGGCACGAAGTACGGGACAAGCATGAGTATCACCGCGAGGAGCACCTCTCCCGCGAATATGTTTCCAAACAACCTGAAAGAAAATGAGATAATTTTGGCGAACTCGGATATAAGTTCCAGGATACCAACGAAAAAATTGATCGGGTTCGTGAAGTTGAAGAACTTTTTGAGGTATCCGATACCCAGTGTTTTGAACCCGATGATCTGGGTAACGATAACCGATACCAGGGCAAGCGCGATCGTCATGTTGAGATCCGCGGAGGCCGGGCGGAAGAGAGGGGTTAGATTGGCTTCTTTAGCTTCCGAATCCTCCAAGGATTGCTCGGCCGAGACGGCGGCTTCCGCGACGTGTGCTTCGGTCTTTTTAATCCCGATGGTTCCTACTCCGGGGATGACCGTGAATATGTTGGCTACGAACACAAAGAGAAAGATAGTTGTAATAAACGGCACGGCTTTTTCCGCGCTTTTCTTGTCTCCCAGCACGCTTTCACACAAATTCAGGAAAAAAGAATAAATCGCCTCAAATATAAGCTGAAGCCCTGTTGGCACAAGCGATCCTTTTCTCATACCGATCGCGACAAGGAGAATGAGGAGAACAATTCCCACCCACCCGGTGAGGAGTGAGTTTGTGACGGGCATTCCGCCGATTTTGAATACTTCTTCGGCTACAAGAGAAATAGAAAACATATCAGATATCCTTCAGAATAATGGGTCTATTTTAGGGGATTATGCTTTCAGAGTCAATGTTCTTCGTGTATACTATCCGCATGAAACACGAACTTCCCCAACTGCCATACGCCTACGACGCCCTGGAGCCGTATATAGACGCGAAGACCATGGAGATTCACTACACGAAGCATCACCGAGGATATGTGGATAAGCTGAACGCGGCGCTCGAAAAATATCCTGATTTACAGGAGAAGCCGATTGAGGAGCTTCTACAAGATCTTGCTACAATTCCAGAAGATATTCGAGGCGCGGTGCGAAACCACGGGGGCGGGCATTACAACCATTCCCTTTTCTGGAGGTTGATGGCCCCTCCGCCAGCCGGCGGAGCTGGGGGTGTGCCTACTGGCGAACTTGCGAAAAAAATCGAAGAGACGTTCGGATCATTCAAAAAATTCAAGGAGGAGTTTGCGAATGCCGCGCTAAACCGCTTCGGAAGCGGATGGGCGTGGTTAACCCTGAGCCCGCCGAAGGGCTTGTCCATTGTTACTACACCCAATCAGGACAGCCCTATTTCCCAAGGACTCACTCCGCTTCTTGGGTTAGATGTTTGGGAACACGCGTACTATATTAAGTATCAAAACCGCCGCGCTGAATATGTCGCGGCGTGGTGGAATGTGGTGAACTGGGATCAGGTTGAAAACGGAAAATAGTTGTTGGAAAATAGAAAATAGTATAGAGAGTAGAGAGTAGAGAGTAGAAATTTGTATCTAATTTCTACCTTCCATACTACTTTCTATTTTCTACTTACTATTTTCTTCGTTTCCACAGACGGCCCAGAGGCCTGTTTTTTTCATTTTTGCTTCAGTTTCTATGGTCGCAAACCTCGTTGCAAATTTTACGTCCGGAGGATATGGGGTTGCTTTCGCGGCTCCTTCTTTTACCAATCTTTCATTTACCATAACTGCGCCGTCTGCGGTTTCCACATACACATACCGGAGCAGGCGGTTTAATGGGTCGCGATTATTGGTGTCGCGGATAAGGCGTACGATTTTGCCTTCCACAAGTTTTTTGTTTGCTTCTTTTGATTCGTTTGCATAACAAACCGAGGTGTTTTCCAGAGTATTTTCCGGCGCGTCAATTCCTATGTATCGCACCTGTTCCCCGCCTTCTATAAGAATGGTGTCTCCATCCAACACCTTGATTACTTTTGCCGGCTCGCCCGGAGGGAGGATTTCTTTTTGGGGGGTTGATGTTGCTTTTTCTCCCGCGTCTATAAGAGAGGCGATAAGGGGCTCCCCCCGCTCCGGCAGGCGATACCCCACGAAAATTCCTCCCACGAAGGCGAGTATTATAAGGAGGAGGGCCATTCCAAGAGACATTGTTTTCATAAGGTTATTATATGACGGGATTTCCCCTTTGCCAAGACCTGTCTTTTGCGCTCCTACGGGGAATCGAACCCCGGTTTCCGCCGTGAGAGGGCAGCGTCCTAGGCCACTAGACGATAGGAGCATTTTTTATACGCTATCATAAAGCCCGGGTTTTTCAAGCCGGCGTACTCTACATACGTTATTTCACAAATTCAATTTTCAAATCTCGGTCAAGCGCCTTGGCAATCTTTCGCAGTGTTTCGGTAGTGAAATTCTGTTCCCCCGCCTCCATTCGCGCGATATTACTTTGTTGCGTTCCGATTTTTCGCGCGAGCACGGCCTGCGACACCCCTTGTTCTTTTCGTAATCGCTGAATCTCATAAGCGATCTCGAGATGTTTGCCGAACTCCTCATAATGCTTCCTAAATTCGGGGTTTTTTAACTGCTGTTCCAAGTATTTCTGAAAATTAATGTTTTTTTTGTGATGTTTATTCATACATTTTTTGATTTACTATAACTTGCCGCATATTGTATTCAGCTTTTTGTATTTCCTGTGGCGGCGTTTTTTCCGTATTTTTCGTAAAAGCGTGCAGTAATATGATTTTCTTTTTGATGAACAGAAAGTAGAAAATTCTATATCCTACTCGGCCGAAATCCACCCGCAGTTCCCGTATCTTTCCCGCTATATGTCGGGAATATGGCTCATCAAGAATCCCATTTTGCTCCCGGAGAAATTCTATATATTTGAGAATTTTTGCTCTTTCCTTTAGTGAAAGTTTTTCCAAAAATTCCCTCACCGGAACTCTCCCATGCTCATTCTCATAAAACATGACCGAGTATTCATCTCTATTATTTATCATATATCATTTATGATATTATTGTCAATCCCCCATCAATCATACAACCCGGGTTTTTCAAGCCAGCGCTCCTCCTGGCGCACCAAGAGTTTTTTTGCCTTGTCAGGATTTGCCATAACTTCATAGACGATTCGCTCCATCCTCACGCCCTGCGAGCCCTTTATGAGAACAAGGTCTCCGGGCCGGAGGATTTTTTTCAACGCGGCCCCGGCCTCCCCAACTGTCTTTGACACGATAATACTCTTTTCCGAAAGCCCCGCGTTTCTCGCCGCCTCGGCGATGAATTTCGCTCGCGCGCCTACTGTAATCAATATCTTCACCTCTCCCGCGACCATCTTCCCCGCGTTCTCATGCGCCTCAATTGAATGGCGTCCGAGTTCAAGCATGTCTCCCAAAACCGCGATCTTTCTCCGCGCTTTTATCCCCCTCATGGTATCCAGCGCCTCTTCGAACGCGAGAGGAGATGAATTATACGTGTCGTCAATGATACGGCTCCCTTCTCTTCCTTCAATTATTTTCAAACGCCCCGGAGGACTTTTGTAATATGAAAGATTTTCTGAAATCTTCACGAGGTTTATCCCGAAAGAAATACCCACCGCCGCCCCGGCTGCCGCGGCGTAGGCGTGGACCCTCCCCACGGCCTCTTCGATTCGCACTGGCACGAAACTGCCATTATATTCCAACTTACACGTAATGCAGGGCGGAGTCGCGTCCATGCGCGTCTCCATGCTTCGTATCCGTATATCCGCGGACTCGCTCCATCCGTAGGTTATGGCGTGCGCGCGCGTCTCCCCCTTCATGTTCCGCGAGGCCTCATTGTCCGCGTTCAAAATCGCGAATCCAGTCGCGGGCAAATCCTTTACGAGACGGGTTTTTTCCCGGATGAGCCCCTCCCGTCCCGCGAAAAACTCCACGTGCACGGGAATCTCGCCTATGGGAGTTACCACCCCGATGTTGGGCCGAGCGATCTCGAGGAGACGCTTCATGTCTCCCGGATGATCAATCCCGTACTCCAGTATCAAAAGTTCGGGGTACGAGGGATTTTTTTGTACCAGATTCCATACGGCGCCTGCCACGACTCTTACCCAGAAAAAAATCCCTCCCGCATCCTGCCAGTCCCCCAAGATCGTAAGCGGAAGGCCGATCTCGTTATTGAAATTTTTTGACGCGCTCCTCACTCGGCGCTCCCGTTCAAGCACCACCCGTATTGCTTCTTTGGCGGACGTTTTTCCCACATTGCCGGTTATGCCGATAATGCCGGGCTTGTAGCGCTTCAGTGTGAGACGAGCCAGAATTTTTAATAGCTTTTCCAAAAGAGAGAGGATGTGAGATTTCATGGATACAATTTCTAATTACTAATTTCTAATCAAGTCCCAATGACCTAATGACTAATGACCAAACGCCTCATAACGCAGATATTGGACATTGGTGCTTTGGTCATTGATTAGTAATTAGAAATTAGTAATTAGTAATTTACTCTATGTTCTTATCCGGCGGTATATTGTAATAACTTATGATAAAACTTGCCAGTTCCCGAAAGGCGGGCACGACCGTCGCTCCCGCGAGCACCGCGTTCGGCTCTTCAAGCTTCAGAAGCGCGATAAAGCGCGGATTTGATACCGGCCCGAATCCCACGTACGTATGGTTGAACGCTTCCCTGTATCCGCCTTGCGCCAGATCCGCGATCTGGGCCGTCCCGGTTTTCCCGGCGATGCGGTGCTTTGGGAGCGCCGCGACAAAGGCCTTTTCCACGGCCGACTCCATCATGTCCGTCACTTTTTCCGCGGTCTCTTTTTTTACGACTTCCCGGACAACATGGGGTTTTAGCGCCGCGTTCACATACGGCCTCATGAGACGTCCGCCGCTCGCAATACTTCCGAAGGCGGATATGAGCTGAATCGGGGTTACCGCGGTTCCCTGACCGAACGAGGCCGATGCCAAATCTATATCCTGCGTATCTTTTCTTTCAATATTCCGGATGCTTCCCGCGACCTCGTCCGGAAGGTCAATCCCCGTCGCCTTGCCGAACCCGAATTTTTTCATGTATTCCACAAAATTTTTTCTTCCCACTTTTTGGGCGGCGAACACGGCCCCGGTGTTTATAGATTGTTCAATCACATTTTTCATACTCCTCTTCCCGTGCGCTTTCAGGTCCCAGTTTTTTATGATTTCTCCGTTTATCGTCACACTGCCCGAGTCGTAGTACGTCGTTTCCGGCGTAATAACTCCCGTGTCAATTCCCGCGGCCATGGTAAGGGGCTTCATAACGCTTCCCGGTTCATACATGCTCTGCGTCGCGGGATTTATGAAGTTTTCCACCGGAAATTTTCCGTAGGTATTCGGATCGAATTTCGGCTCGCTTGCCATCGCGAGAATTTTCCCGGTGCTCGGCTCCTCCACGATGATCGTCCCGCTCTTCGCGTCGAACCTCCGCACGAGTCCCTCGAGTATCTCTTCAGAACGCGCCTGAATGTTCCGGTCAATCGTAAGGCCCACGCTCTCTCCCCTCTGGAGACCCTTCTCACGCGCTTTTTCTATTCCATAAAGCCCGCGAGGCGCGTCATAGCTCTCATTCACCCCCACAAATCCTAAAAGGTGCGACGCGAGATCTTCAAACGGATATACCCTTGCCTGCCGCGCGCCTCTGTAGACGCCTTTGATATTTTTCTCCTCTACCGCCTTCAGCAGACCTTCTTCCGCTTTTTCCACGATCAGCCGGAAAAGAGAGTCCGAATTCCCCAGCGCTTTTTCCAGTTCTTCTTTTTCCCATCCGATTATAGGCGCGAGCGCGAGAGAGGTTTCCGCCGGGTCCCTCACCTCCTTTGGCACGGCGTAGAGCATTGGGAAGTCCTTGTTCAAAGCAACCGGAATTTTATTATCGTTTCTATCCGTTATAAATATCTCTCCCCGCCGAAGAGAGTCCTCCGCGCCTATTCGAGAAAGCGCCTTTGCTTTTTCCACGTAATATTCTTCTTTTGAAACCTGCAAGCGAAAGAGTTGCGCCCCGAGCATTCCAAAGAGAATGAGGAAGACGCCAAGAAGGAGAAATAATCTGAATCTCTGCATATTGAAATATAGGGCATGCTCTGGCTAATCCGCGAGCACCACGCTTTTCTTGCCGGACGCGCCGACATATATATACTTCGGTCTTGTCTCGACAATAAGCGCGTGACGCACCGCCGTCTCCTCGAGTTTTTTTAGGTCCGTTTTCTCGAATACGACGTGCTTCAAATCGGCCTCACTGAGCTTTGCCTTTACAATCTCTTCTTTCATCTTCCGTATCTCGTCTCTTTTCGCGGCGAGCGTATTATATTCGAATATGTACGCCCCGCCTCCCAGAGAGACAAGGAGTGTGAGAACCAAGAAAAACTTCATGTGGCGCATTTTGTTTCCGGGTTTTGTTATAGTCATATGCTTATCGCGTCCAATACGAACAATGCGAACAATGCGAACTTCATACGAACAACACGAATAGTTCGCGTTGTTCGTATTTTATTCACGTCATTCGTGTTGGCTTCATAACGTGTTCGTGTTGTTCGTGCGACATTCGTGTCATTCGTGTTGGTCATACAATTTGTAAACATCTTAACTTTGCCGAACGGCTCCTTGGATTACTTTGTATTTCTTCTCTCGAGGGTCTTATCACTTTTTTATTGATTCTTTTCCCGATGCCTTCTTCTTCGTATGTTTTGAAATATCGTTTTATAATCCGGTCTTCCAGCGAATGGAAGGATATCATGACGACCCGGCCTTCTGGTTTTACTATGGCGGGGATTTTTTTCAAAATATCTTCCAGATTCTCCAGTTCTTTATTCACGTATATCCGCAAGGCCTGAAAGGTTCTTGTCGCCGGATGAATCTTCCCTCTTTTTTGCTCTCCAATTATCCGAACGAGATCGCTTGTTCTTTCAATCCGGCATTTTTTTCGCGCCTCAACAATTGCTTTCGCGATCTTCCTCGATGCTCTTTCTTCGCCGTATTTCCAAAATATGTCCGCGAGCTCCTGTTCCGACAAAGTATTCAAAGCTGCTCCCGCCGTCATCTTGCCCTCGTCGATATTCGTGATATCGGATATCACGATATTACCCGAATAGCGCATGTCGAGCGGCTCGTCTTTCTGGAAGCTAAATCCTTTTCCCGACTCGAGATGGCGCGACGAAAATCCGAGATCGAGAAGAAGTCCGTCTGCCCTTTGCAGGCCATATCTTTTTTGTATATTCTCTATATCTTTATAGTTTCCATGCGCGATAACGACCTTTACCCCCACGCCAATTATATTTTTTTCCGCTTGTTCTGCCTGGCTTGTGTCCCAATCAATTCCTAAAAGTATTCCTCCGGGCTCGATCTTTTTTATGATTTCTTTCGCGTGCCCTCCCTCGCCCACTGTTCCATCAATAATGAAATTACCGGGTTTTGGATCGAGAGCCGCGATTACTTCCTGCAAAAGAACGGGTATGAGCATCATTAAAATTCCAAATTACAAATCACAAATTAAAAACAAATTCCAAACCCAAATGTTCAAAAT
>JAUYPG010000070.1 GCA_030695805.1 Nanobdellota archaeon | reverse complement strand
CGACGGAAAGGAGCGTATCTATTGCCGTGTTCCCTACCACATGAATACTTTCTTCTTTTATTCCTTCCCGCAATCGGTTTTGTTTCGCGGATTCGGTTGGGGCAAAATGGATGTCCGCGAGGCGGGCTATGAGTTGTCGGTTTATCTCTTCCGGAAAGGGCGCGTATTTATCGTATGTTCGGAGGCCCGCCTCTACGTGCGCTATAGGTATTTTTGTAAGGAAGGTGAGGAAGGCCGCGAGGAATGCGGTTAAGGTGTCGCCCTGAACAATTACCATGTCCGGCTTTTCTTTTTTCAGAAATTTCATGTAGCGGAGGATGCCAAGGCCGCTTTGAATGCCCGCTATTCCTTTTTGAATGAGTCCGCTTCCCTTCCCGAGCACGCGGTCGCTTATGGAAATCGGAAAGACAACGTCCGGCTTTAGTCCCAGCACGCTGAGTGTTTCATCAAGCATCTTCCCATGCTGACGGAATACGCAGACCGTTGTTTTTATTCCCTCTTTTCGGAGAGCGCGAATGACCGGAGCGAGTTTTATTGCCTCGGGGCGGGTGCCGATAACTACTGCTATTGTTTGTTTTGTTTCCATAATTTCAATGTTAGGACGTCCGACATCCAATGACCCTCTGGGTCATCTTCACGATTTTAATATTGGGGATGTCGGACGTCGCTACTCTTCCGTTTTCGCTTCAATATTGGGGACATCGGACTTCACGATGCTTTCCCATTTTTCTACAGATACCTCGGGAGTGAGGTTTTTTTGCGCGTACCGTAATCCATTCTCGCCCCACTCTTTCAAACGCGCTTTATTATCGTACAGATAAAGCAGGGTTTTCAAGCACGCGTCCTCGTCTTCATAAATCGCGGATGCCCCGCACCTTGCATCTTTTATGATATTGTGCGCCTCGCTTTTTTCATGAAGAAAGCCCAGCGCCGGAATGCCCGCGGCAAGATAGCTCATAAGTTTCGCGGGTACCGCAGGAGTGGTATTTTTTGAGGTGAGAGAGATGAGACCTATATCCATTTCTTTAAGTAGGGATGGATATTCCTCTTTGGAAATCCAATTTTCAAAGCGGACATTTGTGATATTTTTTTCTTTTGCTTCTTCGACGAGGCGTTTTTTTTCAGATCCATCGCCGCAGACGAGGAATACTATGTCGGGATGGGTTTTTTGAAGTTTTTCTCCCAGATGGAGAAGGATATCCAAGCCCTGCGAGGGGCCGATGACTCCGCCGAAGAATATAATAAACTTATTTTCCAGACCGAACTGCTTTCGGAATTTGCCCGTGTTTTCTGCTTTTTCAAATTGCTCGATGTTTACCCAGTGAGGAATGACAGATATTTTTTCTTTTGGCACTCCCCTTTTCTTCGTCAGATACTCCTCGTGCTTATGTGAGGGCGTTACGATGGCGTCGCACGACGCGTATGCGTGACGCTCCATTCTCTCAAAAAATTTGATAATTGCTTTGTTTTTTAACACACCAAGGTCAATCGCGTTTTGTGGAAAGATGTCCTGAACATTCAGTATGTATTTTGCCTTGTATTTTTTTTTCGCCTGTTCCGCCACCCACGCGAGCGTCAGCGGGGGGCTGTGGACGATTGCCACATCTATCTTTAGACAATGCTTTTTTACCGCGCTCCAAAACAAGCGAGGCATGAGAATCCATGAGAGGCCTTTTACGACAAAGGAGACGTTGTGGTGCGGCAAGGTTTTTACGCGAATTACGCGGACTCCGTCTTCCTCTTGGACCTCATTTTTGGAGGAAGAGGTTGCCACAGCAACCTCATGCCCTTTTTTTCGAAACGCTACCGCAAGTTCACGCATCAGTTCCGCCGAGGAGCGAAGTTCTGGCGGGTAGACGTCGGTGATGATGAGGATATTCATATCAATGTTTAGACGTCCGACATCCAATGACCCTTCGGGTCATCTTCACGATGTCAATATTGGGGATGTCGGACGTCACGACGAGATTCATATATCTTCGCGTCCGTGAGCATCCGATACCAATATCCCTGCAGGAAATGAAACAGACGTCCCTCTCTGCCGTCGAGGAATCCGCCCCGGAGAATCAGGCGGTAGAAGTAGTAGAGGCGGGCACGCCAAAATATGGGGAGGCGATAATATAGTTGTAAGTTGAAAGTTGCCCCTCGGTCCTGAGCTCGGGGTCGAAGGAAAAGTTGAAAGTTTCCTTTTAATGTCTCCCGCGCTTCACGCTCCGCGTAGGTGTTGTGTTTTTCAATCCATGCCCCGAGTCCCTTTTTATTGTCGTCCACGAAGTCGTGCTTCATGCGCCCGGAGCCGCCCTCCAAAAGCTCCAGATGTTCGTCCACTTCCCGCTCCTCATATGCTCCCTTTCCCCTACGCCAGAGGCGCAGATGCCACGTCGGGTAATATCCTCCGTGGCGAACCCATTTGCCCAAAAAATAGACGCGGCGTTTCATTTCGTAGCCGGATATTTCTTGCGGAGCGTTTAACAGCGTTTTCTTTATTTCCTTCGCGAGTTCAGGTGTGAGGTATTCGTCAGCATCAAGACGCAGAATCCAGTCGCCTTTTATCTCAACATTTCCGAGCGCCCAGTTTACCTGGTCTGCCTGATTTTCAAACGCATGCTCATAGAAGCGCGCGCCGTACATCTTCGCGATGTCTTTTGTCGTGTCGGTTGAGAAGGAGTCCACTATGATTATCTCATCCGCCAAGCCCTCCACGCTTTTCAGGCATGTTCCGAGGTTTTTCTCCTCGTTTTTTGTTAAAACTAGTACGCTTATCATGCTTCATATAATAAGACAAAATCCGCTATTTTGACAACTTATACGTTTTGTTTCGCTCTCGTATGGCTTTCGTAATCCAGTCATCCAAAAGGCCAGCGTTCGGGATAAGGCAGTGACCGCCAATGGGACCGGATACGGGTTTTAGGATTGGACGGATCACGTTTGACTTCCCCAATTTTTTATATCCTTCGTTGTAATCCGTATTCGGAATTGTATAGACCTCGTCAAAATCAAGATTCATGTTGTCGCAGATACGTTTTACTTCTTTGCAAAATACAATGTTCCACGCGTAATATGTTGTGTCAAGAATTTTTAATAGCTCAACGGTTTCCGCGTTTTTGCATATTTTTGTTTTTATTCCTATCGTGGAAAAAATCCCTGCCGCGGACCTCGCACGCGCTCCTCCGAAGTATTTCACAAACGTCTTTAATCTTTTTTCGAGGCCCGGGTGATCGCCGCGAATAGGGCTTGCGACCGCGATTCTTCCTATTTTTCTTGCCGTACCGACCGGCACCGTTGAATGAATGATCGCAAGTTTTGGATCATACTCTTTTATATATTTTTTTGTGTCGCGTAAAAAATTCTTCGTCCATGGATAAGCGATATGTATGACATAAAACGGCCCCGCGACGCCCCCCTCTCTGTCTCGTATGACAACCTCGTAATACGGCACGAGTATCTTCCGAAGCGCGGCGCCTACTACTCCAGCTCCTATAATAAGATGAGTTCCTTTATTCATGAGTTATTCTTCTATCTCAAACGCACTTTGTATTATATTCCACTTTTCCTGTTCAGCTAGATTGAGTAGCCCCCGCGCCTCCTCTTTCTTTTCCGGAAACTCATCTTTCATGTATGTGGCAACTTTCACAAACACCTCTTTGTTTTTCTCTTTGGCAAGATGAAAGAGCGCTATTATATACATCTCTTCGTCAAGCCGAGTCCACGTTATTACACCATCCACCTTTCGCAATACAATATCCGTAACGCGGTCCCATCGTTTTTCTTTTTTATACGCCGCGACGAGATTGTTCAGGTCCGACGTAAACAATGTGTCCAATGAAGGGTTAAGTTCTTCTGCTTGAATGAGTTCCCCTATTGCCCTCTCTTCAGACCCAGAATCGTTTGCGAGCATGAGCGCGAGCCCCAAAAAATAACGCGCTCTCGCGACCCCAGGGTAAAGCTCTACGGCACGTTCTGCTATTTTTACCGCTTCTTCGGTCTTCCCCCGCAGACCTAGGACTTGCGCCAAGAGATAATATACTTCTTGTCTTTTTGGCGCGATATCCTTAATTCTTAATAACTCCTCTTCTGCCATACGGTACAAAAAACCGCTTTCTTTTGCTTGCTCAAATTTTGCCTGCTCTGTTATAAGACGTACGTACCGAATGCCTTGTTGAATATCTTGAGGTTCTTTGTTCGCGGTGGTACGCAACTCATCCCTAATAATGCTTCCGGCACGGTCGCTCATGATGAGGTCCGGTCGATTATCCATATAGAAGTCAATAAGATAGGCCTCCGCCTCTGCTTGTATGAACGTATTTTTAGCGAATGCCCGTTCCATAAACGGAATCGGGTCATCCGCTCCTTTTGCCTCAGACAAAATTTTTAGTTCTTTGTAGGGCAGAATATTTCCATAATAAAACATTGCGATAAAAAGTATTCCGAATCCCGTTCCTGCCACTTTGGAAACGAGGCCTGGATGCGGAGCGCTTTCTTTTTCTCCATCTTCTTCTATTTCTCCTGAACCAACAAGAAATCCAAGAAATACCATAAGCGCTATCCAAGAGATAATCTCGTCAGGAACAAACATGGCTTGCACGAGATACGCGCTTCCGAACGCAAGCGTGAGAGGTTTTTTATATGTCCTATCTTTTCGCACAGCCCAAACAACGCTCCCTATAAGCCCTAAAAATATAATTCCACCCACTATGCCTTGCGCCACCACAACGTCAATGATTTTATTGTGCGCCCTGTCAAACCATGTTGCTTGGACGCGTGCCGCTTCCGGATTGTAATGAACGGAGGAGGCGAGAATAAAATGTTCCCCGCCCCAGCCGATGAATGGCTTTTCCTTAAACGCATTGAATCCTGCCTGCCACATGGCAAGGCGCGTATATATGGAGTCGCTTCTCTGCCCTTCCATGAACGAAGGAATCACTCCCGCAGAGAAGGCGTATGCCGCTCCGATTATACAGATGCTCCCAAACGCTAATATGGTTTTTTTTCCGAATCTTTTTTTCGCATACCAAAGTCCGGCAACCACCAGGCCGACTCCAAGCCCCAACATCGCCCCTCGAGTCCTCGTCATTATAATAACGGCTACGGCAAGTGGCATCATGATCACACCGAGATGCCACCACAACGTTTTTTTTCTGCTTTCGTTTATCACAATCCACGCTACCGCGATTAAAAATAAGAGATGACCCGCGAAAAACGCGGCGTTTCCGATATACGATCGCACCCGATCCAGACCATACTGCCCTACCACGCCATAGAGAATTAATATATATCCTGAGATACAAAAAATTTTAAGAAGTGTTAGGCGCTCTTTGCGCGTTAAAAATCCCGCGACAAAAAGAAAAAGAATAATATAATGAGCCACGCCAAACACTCCCTCGCCCCGCTCAATCGTGCCCCAAAACGCTCGATACGGATTTACGGAAAATACCGCGCTTAAGACCATTGAGAGGAGAAGCGCGCCAAGCAATAAAGTTATTGGATGCTTCAGCACTCTTTGTGCCTGATTTTTTCTTACCACTCCTTTCCCCCGTACCACCTGAAGGGCGTATATGAGCATTGCTCCTTCAATGAATACTCGAAATAAAAAAATCTTCCCCGCGGTCGCGCCGGCTATCGTGTTCCACGCAACAAGAGGAATAATCGCGGTGCCCAGTATCAATGTTATCGCGAGAAATCTCATGTGTTATAATCTACGAGCTCTTGATACGCATTCACCCAACTATCAGCCACTTTCCGCATCTCAAATTTTTCCTTCACGAGCCGGTGCCCGGCCTTCCCCATCGCGATTTTTAGCTTTTCGTCCGCGCATATCTTTATGATCGCCTCCGCGATTTCTTTTTGTTCTTTTTCCGTTATTATTCCGGCTCCGTATTCCCGCACATCAGGCGCCACTCCCACGCGCGTCGTGATAACGACTGGAAGTTTCATATACATTGCTTCTATCGTTGCCATGCTGAAATTTTCGGAATAGGAGGGCAGGACAAACACGTCGCTCTCCTTGAGCGCGGCGACTTTATCCGCTCCCATAATTATTCCCGTAAACAAAACTTTTTCCTGTAATTGATACTTGATAATTGATAATTGAACATTCCGTTTGTATCCTTCGTCATCTCCTCCTGCAATCACAAGAAGCGCTTCCGGCATTTTTTTCGCAACTTCGGCAAAGGCAGGGATAAGCGTATCCAGCCCTTTCTTCCAGCTTATGCGACCGAGAAATAAAATGATTTTCGCGTCGTTCGGTATCCCGAATTTTTTTCTGAAGAGCCCCGACTCCGGATGACGCGTGAACTCGTCTGGCTCTATGCCGTTTGGGATAATAATTGATTTTTGGAGCAGGAGCTTGTGTGAAAGATACTGCCTTTCCTCCTCTTTTACCGTGAAGTGAACCGCAGAGGCGCGGGCGAGATTTTTTTTCTCCACAAGGTTGATGTACAGACGTTTTTCAAACGCGCCTTTTAATTCCAGGGGCTCCATTAAATTTCCTCGAGGCGAAAGGACACAGGGCTTTTCGTGTTTTTTCGCGTAATAGGGGCCGAGGGTCGAGGCGAATAGAAATGTTGAGGTAATATGAACCAAGTCGAAATTTTTCGTATTCTGGACGAGCGCTTTGTGCAAATCCCGCGAATACTCCCAGTGGCGCGGCAAAAACGCGGGCAGAAATCCAACCCGCCAGTATTCCCAAATTTTCGGGAAGGATTTTTCGAAATACCAAACACGCACTCCGTCCACGAGCGTTTCTTTTCCGATTTCTACTTTATTTTCCACGTCAATGTTCGTGGTGTAGACCGTTACGTCAACCCCTTTTTTCACGAGCCACTTGTTTAAGTTATGAACGCTCCAAATGGGGCCTCCCCTGTTATATGCGGGCAGGTATGTCGGAGCTATGTGGAGGATTTTCATGGAAAATCGCGGAACTTACTTTCTTGCAGTATCATACACTCTTCGTACTATTTCAACACCCTATTTCTTTTCTTATACAAAGGTTTCATAATTCGTATAAACGTGTTTTACTATAAGCATGAAAATTCTCATTACAGGCGGTGCTGGATTTATCGGTTCGCACATCGCGGACGCCTATCTTCGGGCCGGGCACGACGTTGTGATCGCGGATAATTTCGGAACCGCGAGCGAAAAAAATGTACCTCCCCGCGCCCGCCTGCACCGCGTTGACATCCGGGACCTATCCCTGCTCCGGCGCGTCTTTGAAGCCGAGCGGCCCGACCTCGTAAACCACCACGCCGCGATTGCCTCGGTCGCGCACTCGCTCCGCGACCCGACGCCCACCATGGATACGAATGTTATGGGAACTTTGAACGTCGCTTTTTTGTCTTCCGAATTCGGGGTTCGCAAGCTCCTTTTCGCCTCAACCGGCGGCGTGATCTACGGCGACCCCCCGCGTCTCGATCTTCCGGTTTCCGAATCATACCCCCGAAATCCGCTTTCGCCCTACGCGCTCTCGAAAGTTCTCGCGGAAGACATCATAAAGTTTTACGCCTCGCGCGGCGGATTCTCTTTTCTCGTCTTCCGGTACGCGAACGTGTACGGTCCTCGACAAAATCCAAAGGGAGAAGCCGGGGTTATCGCGATTTTCAGCGAACTCATGCGCGAAGAAACACGGCCGACAATCTTCGGCGACGGATCAAAGACACGCGACTATGTATATGTGGACGATATTGTTTCCGCGAATCTTTTGGCGCTAGAACGAGGGGAAAACGAGGTCTTGAATATCGGCCTCGGCAAAGAAATTACGGACGATCGTGTCTTCCAGCTTGTCGCGGATGAAATCGAGTACAAGGGGAACCCAAACTACGCCCCATTTCGCGAGGGAGAAAACCTCCGCATCTCGCTTGACGCCTCTCGGGCGGAGAAGATACTCGGATGGAAGCCGAAGATATCACTTGAGGAAGGAGTACGGCGCACCCTTCGGGTGAAGTCCTAATTTCATCATACTATTCCGCGTTATTCTGCGTTAGCTTCTGTGTGTTTCTG
>JAUYPG010000052.1 GCA_030695805.1 Nanobdellota archaeon | reverse complement strand
TAGGCGAAAAAATCGTCAAAGCCGACGCTTCGCCCGGTCTCTACATACACGAGCGGACAGAACCAAATAGTTCCCCGCGAGGAAACATAGGCGTCCACGGAATACATTCCCCCTTCCATAAATTCTTCCACGAGTATTTTCGGTTCCTGGGTCCGGTTGTTGTCCTTGTATATTTTCCGTATCTTCCGGAAAAGCTTGCGCAGGGAGGACAAAAGCTCCTCCTCGTGGAAGCAGATTGTGACAAGCAAGCTCGCCGCGAGATTCGCGGGTTTCAAAACGAGCGGGAAGCCGATTCTTTCTTTTATCTCTTTTCTCGCTTCTTTCGTGTTTCTTCCGACCACAAGAAATTTCGGCACGATATTCTTGTCGTAGGCGCGCATAGCGCGGCGCATCATAACCTTGTCCGTCGCCCACAGAAGCGACTCCGTGGTCGGAGCCCGCAGATATGGCACATGAGGAATTATTTTTATGAATTCCGAAATATACGCCTCGCCCCTGCATGTAATCGCGAGGAGGTCATTTTCGTATTCGCGGAGACACTCTTTTATCTTTTCCGGCTCCGAGAGATCGCAGAATATTTCGAAGTCCGGACGCTCTTTTCCCTCTTTCCCCCCGCCTTCTTCATGCTTCTTTTTTTTCGCGTCGCGGATACTTTTGATAACGCCGATTTTGTATTTCAATCCATTCGCCTTTCCATACTTTTTCAAAGCGGAATACACGTCCTGCGGGGCATGGCTTACGAACACAATAATGTTGCGCTTCTCTTTCATGGAGATAAAAAACCATTCACCCGCATTGTATCCCACGTCTTCTCTCGTGACAACTGCTCAATAAGGAAGTGGATCATCGTCTGAACGAAAGGCCAAGAAAGGTCCTTGACTACCTTACGCCGTCGGAAGCATTTTACGAATTACTTACTGGTCGAAAAGTTATGTTAGGAATTTGAATTCGCCTATTGAACCACTACAAAACATTGACTAATTAATAAGATTATGTTATAAGAAAATAAGCATAGACGAGCGCATCTGCTCGTCCGAAAAAAGGAGATCTCGCATGACTTCTCGAACTACTCGACTCGCGGCCATCTTGGCCACCTGCGTCGTTCTCGCGACGGCCACATCGGCGGCTGAACTCCGGAAAACCCGCGTTGAGACCGTCTGGCCAGGCGTCGCCGTTCTTGACGCCGGGTGGGAAGCCCTCGACTCGCGCGAGGGTTGGTCGGCCAAGAAGGATTCGACCGAGAACCTATCGGCCATGCTAGCACTGCTGGCTGGCCGTAAGGATCTCGACCGCGTCGAAACACACAGCATTGTTTCCGCCACGGCGTCCAGGGTCAACGATTTTTTCGCGAAGCAGGGCTACGAACTCCGCATCCGCGACCTCGGTCGCGACGAACTCGCCGTCGGCGCAACGTTCGCGGCCGAACTGGAGTGGCTCCAGGAAGGCCTCGAAACGCATATCGAGATCGGCGGCAAGAAATACAAAGCCATCGATGTCTCGGCTGGCGTCCGGGTTCTTGGGTTCAGCGGCCGCGAGGTCGTCGAAATCCAAACCCGGAATGGCGATGTGGTCTACGTGACGAAAGTCCTAGACCGCGACGCCGAAGGGCTCGCGAAAATCGAGACGGGGACGTTTGATACGAATCTCTTCGTGAATTCGTACATCGACGTTCCAGCCGATGCCCGTCGTCGTCTTGGCTACAAAGCCGTCGTCCTGCCGGAAGTCCGTCAGTTAGACACGACGTTTGATCTAAAGGCCTTGACCGGACTGATGATCAACGACCGCGACGGCACCCAATGGCGAATCACCGAAGCGGTTCAGCAAATCAAGTTCTGGCTGGACCGCAACGGCTGTGGGGTGAAGTCCGCGGCCGCGGCAATCATGTCCAAGGGGATCTCGTCCACGTACGTCGTGGACGGCCCCTTCATCATCTGGGCCCGCCGACCCGGCGTTGAGCTCCCGATCTTCGCCGGCATCATCTACCCCGACGAGGTCGGGGAGGAGGTGAAATAGCCCGGTGGAGGTCAAATCAAAAACGAGAGCGCGTACCGCAAGGACGCGCTCTCAAACCTTTCTATCCTATCGCTCCGATTACTTTACGTACTTCTGTCTAGGTAACACCTATGTGTATGAACCTGGACACTGGGCTGGGTCCCTCGTCGCTTCGCTCATGTCGAATTTTGATCCCTCGCTTTGCTCGGGACGCTCCATTTCCTAACTTCACTTCGCTTGACAACTGATTCCCTCGTCGCTTCACTCCTCGGGATGCTCGATTTTTCATCCTCACTTCGTTCGGGAAAAATCGGCACTTGCTCTTCCCTTCTGTTTATAGTATCTTATTCATGCGTAAATACGCAGGATTCGAAATCAATTTGGTGTCTTCTTTTTTCTCCTTTGTACCATGTTGCTTCGAGTCGCGAAAGGTCAATAATAAATTTCAATTCGAAGCAAAGCAACATGGCAGAAGAATACGGAGGCGCGAGCCGCCAGATGTACCAGGGAAACTGGAAATGCAGCGAGTGCGGCGCCGCCATTACTGAACTTCCCTTCCAGCCCGATCCGTCCCGTGAAGGACACCTTCGGTGCCGAGATTGCCACCGTAACCAGCGTCCCTCCTTCGGTAGAGGGGGTGGAGGCGGCGGCGGCGGTGGAGGCGGCGGAGGATTCCGCGAGCGCCGAATGTTCCAAGGGAACTGGAAGTGCTCGGGATGCGGAGCAAAGATTACCGAGCTCCCATTCGAGCCGGACCCGGACCGCGCGGACAACTTGAAGTGCCGCGACTGTTTCCGGAAAGGAAGAGAGTACTAAAAAGAAATCAAAAACCCCCGTACGGGGGTTTTTGATTCCAGATATTAAGTTCCTACTTCAGTTTGCGCACAAACTGAAACGTATCCTCGAAATTCCTGATCACCACATCAAAGATGGACTGGGTCTCGCGCGGCGTCACGATCATGCGTATGGGTGAGGCGCCGATATTCCCTGCCTCATCTTTTGATACGGCTCGTATCTGGTACACGCCTCCCGGGCGAAACTTGGTAAGGACAAAGGAGTGGTCAGTGGTAAAAAGATTTTTCTTTTCTTCCCTCTGCTCCAGGGTCTCCCCTGTTTTTGTCGCCCCCGCCTGAAACTCCACGATGGAGGAGGCGAGTTCGTTGGTTTTCCATGTAATCACGGTCTGTACAAGATCATTGCGCCCCGGTAAAAGAGCATTCTCAATTTTCAAAGATACAATATCCGGAGGAGTGATGTCCTTTAACGTACGCGCCACAAGACCGCTTTTTGATTCCACAAGATTTCCCTGCTCATTGATGCCAGACGTCTCTATCTGATAGCTCGTGTCTTGGTCAAGATTTTCAATTAAAACAGAGTGAGCAGTTGTTTTTTTGTCAATAATCTTCCTCTCCCTTACCCCTGTTTTCATATTCGTATACTCCACAATGGAGGAGGCGGGCTCGTTTGTGCTCCAGGCAATAGTAATAGAATTTTTTCTTACATCTGACACAATTGGAGTAATTTTAGATGTCTTCGTCACAAACGTAAGATTCTCGCTCCTTCCAATCGCCTTGGCGATACTAAAGGACTTTGCCTGGAAGTGGTATCTGGTGTTCGGCCTCAGGCCTCGGAGTTCGATTAGGTGGTCGTTCACCTTTTTGTCTGTCTGGGAGACCTCTCCAACGTATGGATTCGAGGAGAGGAGATTGAACTCTGCCTCATCCGCGAAGGAGACGATGGAGTAACTCGGGATATTGGTCTTCCA
>JAUYPG010000045.1 GCA_030695805.1 Nanobdellota archaeon | reverse complement strand
CGAAAGCGTGGGTAGCGAATGGGATTAGATAAATCCCGCCACCGCATTATAATAGTGGCAAAGGTGTCCCTCACTTCGGCAACGGAGTGATGAGCATCCAGCTGTATCGGGGAAACTCCAAACATTATGGGATACTGGTCTCGTTTGGACAATCCCGAGGGAAGTACCGGTCTGGTTTTTCATTTCAGCCTGGTACCCCGTAGAGACTATGAAGTTGAGACAAGATAGTTGGCGCATTCCTTTGTTGTAATTAAATATACCAATGCAACGAGATACAAAATATGTGCCTTTGTCGGATCAAGCGAAAGCCGTTATTCTGGGAACAATTCTCGGTGATGGCTCGCTTAAAATAAATGTCGCGTACGCGAATGCCGGCTTTCAAGTTCGTCATTCGGAAACGCAAAAAGACTATCTCTTATGGAAAGCAGAGACGCTTCGAGAGATAGCGGGAGAGAAGAGCGTGAGTGTGCAAAAAGCCGATGGGTACAGTAAAAGCAGAAAGTGGCGCTTTTCCAGCAAACGATTGCCGGCACTGACTGAACTGTATCGGCTTACGCACAAAAACAATAAGTTGCGTATTAGTCGCAAGTGGCTTAATCAGATGACGTCGTTGTCGCTCGCCGTGTGGTGGTGCGATGATGGCTCGCTTATAGGGGGCGGGAGCAGAAAGGGAGTGTTTTGTACTGATGGCTTTGATAAGGCATCAGTCAAATTACTTGCTCGTTATCTTGAGGTAGTCTGGAACGTGCGCACTGTCGTTGCTCCGGTAGGCCGCAAACGCGGTGGGACGCAAGCGCAGTACTGGCGGATATGGATACGATCGCAGGAGGAGCTTAAAAAATTTCTCCGTATCATTTTACCCCATATACCGGTCCAAAGCATGTTGCGTAAGGTCATCCTTCTCTATAAAGATTCTCAATTTCAACAACGCTGGATATCTGAAATAGTTCATTTGAGCCGTTTCCCCCGTCAAGTTATTATGGTGGAATATGAGAGGAAAAAAGCTCGGTGGAACTGTTACAGATAAAGATATAGTCCGGACTCCGTGGTAACACGGAGAGCGAAACAGAAATGTTGTCGCCGTTTACTTAACGATAGTAATCAGTAACAAAATCAACCCCAGTAGTCCACGCCGTAAACGATGCAGACTGGCCGTTTCGAGTATCGACCCTCGGAGTGGCGAAGCTAACGCGTTAAGTCTGCCGCCTGGGAAGTACGAGCGCAAGCTTAAAACTCAAAGGAATAGACGGGGACTCGCACAAGCGGTGGAGCATGTGGTTTAATTCGATAGTAAGCGAGGCACCTCACCAGGGCTTGAAGCCCCGATGACCGCTTCCGAAAGGAAGTTTTCATTACTGACATCGGGACAGGTGCTGCATGGTTGCCGTCAGCATGTGCCGTGAGGCGCTCCCTTAAATGGGGTAACATGCGCAACCCTTATCCTGTGTTATACGTGTCACAGGAGACTGCCACGTTATACGTGGAGGAAGGTGAGGATGACGTCAAATCAGCATGGCCCTTTGATGCCCTGGGCGACACACATGCTACAATGGTACGCACAGAGGGTTGCCAAGCCGCGAGGCGGAGCTAATCCCTTAAAACGTGCCCCAGTTCGGATTGGAGTCTGAAACCCGACTCCATGAAGTTGGAATCGCTAGTAATCGCGGATCAGAACGCCGCGGTGAATACGTTATCGAGTCCTGTACTCACCGCCCGTCAATGCAAGGGAGCCGGGAATGCCTGAAGTCCCGCTTAGCGGGATTAGGGTAAGTTCGGTGACATGGCATAAGTCGTAACAAGGCACGCGTAGCGGAAGCTGTGCGTGGATCAATTTTTTTCGACTACATAACACGACAAACATTTAAATATTTCAATATTTAAATATTTTTTGTGTGTAGTGTTCCTTCGGGAACAAACTGTGGATATTGACCGAGGAGTCCTATGTGTTTCGGTCCTGTCTTTCTTCGGGCGTGTGCGGAAGCATACGAAGGATATTTAAATATTGAAATATTTAAATATTTTGTCGCGTGAGTTCCGCGCGCTGTCTTCGAGAGGCAGTTTCTTGGGATGACAAAAAAGCTCTTATGTGCACAAAAGCGGCTCCGCCAGTTGGCGGATGCCGCTTTTGTGATACTCGGACTGGTGGTATAATCCTTATCATGGAAAGCGAGACAAATCCCGCCTCCGCTGGCAACTCCGGCGAGGCGAGGCAGAAAAAAATACTCATCGTCGAGGACGAGCCGCTTTTGGGAAATCTCTTGAGGCGGCGTTTGGAAAAGGAGGATTTCGATATTACTCTCGTCCGGGACGGCGAGGAAGCCCTGCGCGTTCTTGAGGAGGGACCGGCTCCAAATCTCGTGCTTCTCGATATCATCCTGCCGAAAATTTCCGGGTTCGAGCTTATGGAGCGCATGAACCAGAACGCGAAACTTCTGGATCAGCATATTCCTATTGTTATCATCTCCAATCTCGGGCAGGAAGGGGATGTGCAAAAAGGGCAGGCCCTCGGCGCCATCGGTTATTTCGTAAAAGCCCAGCTTTCCATTGAGGATTTGGTTTCCAAGGTGAGAGAGTTTTTCGCTTGAAATTGCCCGCCGAGGACTTTATGCTATACTATATGAATAGTAAAGAAGGTCTCTTTCTTTATATAAGGTCGAATCATTTTAGATCATCTAAATTCCGTATATGTTGAAATTTTCCGAATTACATATTGCGAAAAAGGGAGTGAGGGGATTTACCCTGATCGAGCTTCTCGTCGTGATAGCGATCCTCGCGGTCCTTGCGACTGCCGTGGTCCTTATTTTGAACCCGGCGGAGCTTATCCGGCAGGGCAGGGACTCAACGCGGCTTTCCGACATGGATTCCTTGAACACCGCGCTCGCGCTCTATTTAGCCGATGTTAATCCCACTACCGCCACCCTTGGCGCGTGTAGCGCCGCTCGGTGTACGGCAAATGCCGGCGCTGCTTCTCCATTTACCGTGGCTCCAGCTCAAAACGCCACGTGTCCCGATCCCGCGAACACGGGCACTGCTGTTGATGGCACCGGTTGGGTTGATGTTGGTGTTGGCGTGGGAGGATTGGGTTCTGTTTCCGGAGGGTCTCCGCTTGCGAAGCTTCCGATGGATCCGGTAAACAGCGCTACGAATTACTACGCGTATGCGTGCGACAACACCAATGATTGGTATGAAATCAATACGGCTATGGAGAGCGTTAAGTACTCGAATGCCGGATCAGGGGATGTTGAGAGTAAGGATGGAGGCACGAACGCGGACTTCTACGAAGTTGGAAACGATCCCGGACTGAATCTCTAATTCGTTTTTTAAGTTATTTTCGCCTACAATACCTCGTTGCTTGCGACGAGGTTACGATAAACAGGCGAAAATAACCCCGAGCGAGCCCCGCCAAGGCGGGACGACGAGGGGTTACCTTCGGTAATACCGCGCCGTCTGCGGTACAGTAGATTTTTAGTAAAACTCCACGGGCGTGAACCCGTGGAGTTTTACTATATAATGTAGGTATATGATTCTTTTTATCCTCACTCTTTCGCTTCTTCTCGCGGCCTTTTTCCTCCAAATCCGTTTTCCGGAACGGCTTTCCTTTTTTCGAGGCCTGTTTTTCGCCTCTTTTTTCGCCATACTCTTTTTTTACCTTGTCCTCGTGTATCTTCAGTACGCGATCTGGAAAGAGTCCGGCCCCCCTGCCTCGCTTCTCATCCCTCCGCACCAAAACGCCTTATATGTCTTTTCGTATCATTTTGTCCGGTTCGGTGTTTGGTACGCACTCTCTTTCGTGGTCGCGCTTCTCACATTTTTCTCCATGCGTTTTTTGAACAAGAAATTTGAAGAAAGGTTTTTCGAGCCCGAGGAGGCATATCTCGGCGCTATCGCTGTCTTCCTTCTGGGGAATCCGTCATGGCATTACGCCTGGGTCTATTATTTCCTCGCCTTGGGATTCGCGTCTCTTCTCGGGACCCTCTTTTTTCGGTACATCCTTCATCTCGACCGACGATTCTCCTTCTATTGGTTATGGATACCCGTAGCATTAGGAGTTATAATGATAATGAGCATAGTTTTGTAAATTACTAATTACTAATTTCTAATTCCTAATCAATGATCCAAGCACCAATGTCAAAATGTCTAATTACCAACTTTTAGAAATTGGTCATTCAATCATTGGGATTTGATTAGGTTAATTAGAAATTTTATTTTGTATGGTTCCATTACCTCCAAATCAAATAAAAGATCTGCTTCAGAGAGAAGGGCTCATCCATCCCGAGCAGTTCGACGCCGCGCTTGAGGAGGCGGAGCGGAAGCGCCAGAATGTCCTCGAGGTTCTCATCTCCCAGGGCCTTTTGAATAAGGATTATTTTTACACCATTCTTTCAAAGCATTTAGGAACTCCTCGCATCCGCATGC
Source organism: Nanobdellota archaeon (assembly GCA_030695805.1). GTDB lineage: Bacteria > Patescibacteriota > Minisyncoccia > UBA6257 > GWB1-50-10 > JAUYPG01. The sequence continues at coordinate 6,109 of JAUYPG010000045.1, read as the reverse complement.
GGGCAACGGACATTGACGAATCAGTGCTTCGAAAACTCCCCGAAGACGTTGCCCGTTCGAGGCGGGCGATCGCGTTTTCCCGCGATCCGGGCGGAACATTCGAGGTGGCGATGGAAAACCCTACGGACCTTGAGACCATTGATTTTCTCTCTCTCCGGCTTGGAGGGCGCATTAAGGCGTATCTCGCGACGGACGAGGATCTGGACCGCGGCTTTTCTTTATATGAAGAGAAGCTCACCCAGGATTTCAAGAAAATTATTGAAAGCAGCATCCGCGACTCCATGCGTTCCAAGGCGCGGGGCGAGGAAGATCTTCGGCAGGCGGCCGAGGACCTGCCCATTGTTGCCATTGTGGATAATCTCCTTGCGTACTCACTTTCTTCGAGGGCCTCCGATATTCACATTGAGATTTTGGATGACGCGGTCATGGTGCGATTCCGTATTGACGGCGTGCTTCACGAGATTATCCGCGTGCCGAGAGAGATCCATCCCGCGGTGATCGCGCGGGTAAAAATCCTTTCCGGACTCCGCGTGGACGAGCATTCAAAACCGCAGGACGGGCGCTTTCGGCACAAGATGGGAAACGACAATATTGATATCCGCGTCTCCTCCCTCCCCACGTTTTACGGAGAGAAGATCGTAATGCGTCTTCTTCGCGGGGCGGACAAGCCGCTTTCCTTCGCCGAACTCGGGCTTTCGGACGAGAGGATGAGAGACGTGGTGGTGGATGCTATCTCGAAAAGTTATGGCATGTTTCTTGTATGCGGACCGACCGGATCCGGAAAGTCCACCACGCTTTATTCAATTCTGAACATGTTAAATCGTCCGGAGGTGAATATCGTAACCGTCGAGGATCCGATCGAGTACGACATGCGCTTTGTAACTCAGGTGCAGGTGAACCCCACGGCCGGAATCACATTTTCCGGAGGACTCCGCTCCATTCTGCGGCAGGACCCTAATATTATTATGGTAGGAGAAATCCGCGACCCTGAGACCGCGAGCATCTCGGTGCAGGCCGCCCTTACCGGGCACGTGCTCCTTTCGAGCCTCCACACAAACGACGCTCCGACGGCCATCCCTCGTCTTATTGATATGCAGGTCCCGCCATTCCTCATCGCCGCGGTTTTGAACGCCGTGCTCGCGCAGCGACTCACGCGCCGAACCCACCTTCAGTGCATCGAATCGTACCAGCCGGATGAGGGGGCGATCGAGAGTATCCGCGACCAGCTGAAGGCGCTCGGCGCCGACCAGGCCCGGGCGCGCGTACCTACGACGTTTTATCGTGGAAAGGGATGCGAGGCCTGTGGAAATACCGGATATCTCGGGCGCGTCGGAATTTATGAAGTTCTGCATGTTACGGAGGCGATCCGCGGGCTTATTGTTTCTCCGAATTTCGATCTCACGCGTCTGCGAGAGCTTATCCGCAAGGAGGGCATGATCTCTATGTTCGAAGACGGCCTGCGGAAGGTGGAGGAGGGAGTTACGACGATTGACGAAGTGTTTCGGGTCATTAGGGAATAGTTGAAAGTTGAGAGTTGTCCGCCAGAGGCGGATCCGCCTTCGGCGGAAAAGTTGAAAGGTATGTTACCGACAACTTACAACTTACAACTTACAACTTACAACTAACTTGCGGTATAAGTACAAAGCCACACAATCCGATGGAAGCATTACGGAAAGCGAAATGGACGCGCGGGACGTTTCGGAGGTTCTTCGGTTTATCGCGGGCCGGGGTCTTCGCCCAATCAGTATCAAAAAAATAGCGGGGCGGTTCGGTTCGGGCGGACTCCGTTTTTTCAAGGGGAAGATCACTCTTACGGACGAGATTTTTTTATCCAAGTACCTGGGGCTTATGCTTCGAATCGGAACAAGTTTGCTTCAGGCGATCACCATCCTGCTCGAGGACTTCAAGAAGCCGGCTGTCCGGGATTTTTTGATGCAGGTCCGGACGAATTTGGAGGAGGGACGTCCTTTTTATACGGCCTTCGAGGAGTACCCGAACTCCTTTAGCGCGGTCTATATAAATCTTGTGAAGGCCGGCGAGACCTCCGGAAATCTGGATAATGTGTTTCAAAACCTTACCACCTCCCTCTCAAAAGAAAAACAATTGAAAGATCAGATAAAAAGCGCCCTTATCTATCCTGTTTTTCTTCTTTCCACCTCTTTTCTTGTCCTTATTTTTCTCGTAACTTTTGCTCTGCCACGCATTGCCAAGGTCTTTACCGAGGGGGGATTTGAAGCGCCGTTTTTTTCCCGGATCGTATTTGGCATTGGCTTTTTCTTCGGCAAGTTCGGATGGGTCGTCATTGTTTTCCTCATCCTTCTCATCATCCTTTCCGTCTACCTGTATAAGCGTTTTCTCGGATTTCAAAAGTTCGTCTGGCTTGTCATTGGGGACATTCCAGTGGTCCGCGATATTTTGCAAAAGATCGCGCTTCAGCGCTTCGCCTCGACTTTTTCCTCCCTCATACGCGCGGGTATTCATCTCGCGGAGGCGCTTCTCATAACATCAGACGCCGTGGGACACCGGGAGATCGGGGGGGCCCTCTCGAGGATTTCCAAAGAAGGCATTTCGAAGGGGCTTACGCTTGGCGAGGCGTTCAAGCGCGAGTCCGCCTTTCCGCAGACCGTTCAGAGTTTAATCCTCATTTCTGAAAAAGCCGGGCGCACGGAAGAGGTGTTGGATACGCTCGCGGATTTTTACGCGATTGAAATTGATTCTTCTCTGAAAACCCTTATTTCTTTTCTTGAACCCGTCCTCCTTCTTTTTGTGGGAGGAGTGGTTGGGGTGATCGCCATTTCTGTTATCGTTCCCATTTATCAACTTACGTCGCAATTCTAGAAAGTAGAAAATAGTAAATATCCCGCCACAGCGGGACCCCGCTCGCGGCGGGGGAAAATAGTATGGAAAATAAAAATTCTGGCTTCACATTGATCGAGGTGCTCGTCGGGCTCGCGATTGTGGCTGTTCTCTCCACGGTTGGCGTGCTGAACCTTACTTCTTTCAGGGCATCCAGAAGCGTGCGCGCGAACATGGAGGAACTCGAATCCGCCGCCCAGGACGCGCGGGAAAGGTCTCGCACCCAGGAAGAGGGGTTTCCCTGGGGCATGCGCTTCTCAAACATGGAGGGATCTGGAACATACGAACTTTTCCGGGGGTCTTCGTATAATCCGGGCGCCGTGCGGCGCACCAATCGTCTCTCCTCCGGAGTCGTGTTTTCGGAGCCACACGCAGGGAGCGAATTTGACGCTTCGTTTGGACCGGTCTCGGGCGGGCTTTCCGCGACAAAGGTTATTTCGCTTACGCATCCGGGCGTGGCAACTCTCGTTGGCGATGTTGTTCTTTCCGCGTTGGGTTCCGTCGCTGCTCGCGTGCACACCGGTATTCTCGGGTACTGGCATTTCGATGAGACGGGCGGCGCCTCTCTTTTTGACGTCACGCCCGCCGGACGCGACGCCACGCTCGAGGCCGGAGCTCTCCGGAGTTTGTCCTGCAGGGCTGGGGGATGCGTTTCCTTTGATGGAGTCAATGATTATCTTTCCGGAAATTTTTCCGGGAAACTTTCGGAGTTTACGATTTCCGGATGGGTCTATCAGACGGGCTTCGGAAATTCCGGATCGCTTTTTTCGGCATATTTGGGCTCTTCCGGGGTCTTGTACGGGAGATTTCTCGCGGCATCAAGGAAGCCCAGTTTTTTCACACTCTCCTCGGAAGGCGCATCAGACGAGCTTACGGCCCCGGATCAGGTCTCTTTGAACGCGTGGCATCACCTTGCCTATGTCTATGACGGCACAATAAAGCGGATATACGTTGATGGAAGAGAGGCGGCGTCCGCTTCTTTTCCCGGCGCGAAATTCTCTTTTGATAATTTTGAAATCGGCAGGAGCGAGCGCTCTCCGGGGAAGGTGTTCCAAGGGACGCTGGATGAAGTTCGTTTTTACGGACGCGCGCTCGAGCCCTCGGAAGTGAGGGAGGTGTATGAAGAGCTACGATGATAATCGGAAAATACCAAATTCCAAATCCCAAATTACAAACAATATCGAATGATTAAAATAACAAACACGAAACACGTTTTTGCGCCCGAGGCGCATCCGCCTTTGGCGGAGAATTTTGAACATTTGAATTTTGGATTTGTTTGTGATTTGGTGCTTGGGATTTGTGTTTTTACTTGGTGATTACCATGGCGAACAAACAAAGACATACAAACATAAAAAGTGAGGAGGGGCAGTCGCTTATCGAGATCGTGGTGGCGCTCGCGGTAGGGTCGATCCTTATCGGCGCGGCTGTGGTCGGGATCGTATTGGTTCTGCGATCAGGCGCCGTGAACCAGAAGTCAGAAACCGCCTCCTCCCTCGCGCGTGACCTGCTTCTCCGGGCGCGTTCAGTCGCGGACGCGGACTGGGCGGCGATTTCTACCGTGGAAAAGGGTCCGGATTTTTTATATTATGTCGCGGCGAGCGGAACGGAGCTCGCAGTCGTGCGAGGCGAAGAGGGAGTAACGACGGACGCTCCCTCGATGGGGCTCGTGGCGCGCTGGGGCTTTGACGAGTCCATTGGAGACATTCTTCATAATGCTCTGCCGAATGGGACTGCGGGCCGGGCTTTTGGAACGTCATACAGCGCGTCGTGCCGCGTCGGAGGATGCCGGGTTTTTAACGGAAGCGGGGACCTCATCTTTTTCGGGAATGACCCGGCTCTTAATTTACAAAACGCCTTTACGCTTTCCCTTTGGATGCGGGCAAGCGAAATCCCTTCCTTTCCCGATACCGGACTTTTATCAAAGGGCGGGCTCAGGTATGGGCTTACCTATAACAATGACGGTAACGTTTGGTTTTACGTCGGCGACAAGACGAACGCTACTCGCGCCCCGGTTTCTCCTGGAGGGTGGCATCACGTCGCGGGCGTTTTCGACGGATCCTCTCCCGCGCCCATGCTTCGACTTTATATTGACGGCATCGCGGTCGCGACAACAACCTCGTCCTTTTCTTTATCCGGAGCCGAAGGGGACCTTGTAATCGGGCAGTATAATTCGAATTATTTTTCTGGACGAATTGACGATGTCCGCGTGTATGACCGCGCCCTAGCTCCGACCGAGGTGTACGCGCTTTATAACGGCTCCGTCTTTACCCGCTCCCTCACTTTAGAACGCGTCTATCGGAATCCGGCCGGAGAAATTGTTTCTCCGGGCGGCACGGAAGACCCCTCGACGATCGAGACGAGCGCGCGCGTGCGGTGGGTGCCCTCGGGCTCCTCAGAGGCGAATTTTGAACTGAAGGATTATCTGACTCGGTGGAGAAACGAGGTCTTCCATCAGACGGACTGGTCGTCCGGACCGGAGCCCCTAAGTCCCAGCCCGGAGCCGGGGGGAGGATATTCGAATTCCTCGAACATTCTCTTTTCTCCGGGGGAGATACGGATAAATGAACTTTAAATTTCTAATTTCTAATTACTAATTTCTAAAATTAGCAATTCTAAGTATTGGGGTTTGATTAGAAATTAGTAATTAGAAATTTAGGCATTATAATTAAGGTATATGGTAAAAGTACAAGATTTTACGGCCGGGAATTTTGAGGAGAATATCCAGCACATGGGGGAGCGGGTCGCGGAGTACAAGGAGGGGCGAGACGTGCGCTCCGCGCCGGAGCGCGAGATTGTGAAAGAGGCGCTGAAATATGAGCCGCAGGCCGCGCCCTTGCCCGCGGGAACTTCCGGGTCGGATGACGGGTCTCTGGCAGCGCCAGGCAACGCGGCAAGAATTCCTCTCGCGCCTGATTATATGCACGGCGGAGACGCCGAGGGCATGCGCGAGGCAGTCGAACGCCTCGCGGAAACCGCTCTTTGCGGAGATCTGAAGGGGTCTCTGAAAGACGCGCGAAAACTCTCGCCGTATCTCGAGGACGCGTTTCATGACGCGCTCGTGGACAAGGTTTTTCCCGAAATGAAGAAGCGCGGACTCATTTGAATTACTAATTTCTAATATCTAATTTCTAATCAATTTCCAATGACGTAATAACTCAATGACCAATGCGTATGAAACATTTGGACATTCGTGTTTGGTGCTTGATTAGTAATTAGTAATTAGAAATTAGAAATTTTTTCATGCTACTCGTAG
>JAUYPG010000042.1 GCA_030695805.1 Nanobdellota archaeon | reverse complement strand
TGCTACTGCGGCAAGTACAAAAAATATCGGTACAAGGGCATTACCTGCGAAAAGTGCGGAGTCGAGGTTACCCGCGCCGTTGTCCGGCGCGAGCGCATGGGACACATCTCTCTCGCGGTGCCTGTGTCGCATATCTGGTTTCTCCGGACCATTCCTTCAAAGTTAAGTTTGATGCTCGACATCTCGGTTCCGAAGATCGAGAAGGTGATTTATTATGCCGCGTTTATCGTGACGACCGTGCACGACGAGGCGAAGAAGCGGGCGCTCGCGGAGATCAAGCGCGAGTATAAGGCGCTGAAGCTCGAGCACGGAGCCGAAGAGGCGAAGTCCCTCCGAGAGCGGAGCGAGGACATTGTGGAGGTTTTGGAGCCCGGGCTCATTTTAACCGAAGAGGAATATTATACTCTTTCCGAGCGGTTCGGAGATGTGTTTCACGCGGACCGCGGAGCCGGAGCCATCCGAAAAATTTTGGAACAGGTAAACTTGGGAAAGCTTTTCAAAGAGATTTGCGAGGAGCTTCAGCATGTGAAGGATGTTTCAAGAAAACGGCGGGTACTCCGGCGGCTTCGGGTGGTGCGCTCCTTTCTTCGGTCAGGCGTGCGGCCTGAATGGATGATCTTGACCGAACTGCCGATTCTGCCTCCGGATCTTCGTCCCATGGTCGCGCTTGACGGGGGGCGGTACGCGACCGCGGATTTGAACGATCTCTACCGGCGCGTCATCAACCGCAATAACCGCCTGAAGCGGCTCATCGAACTGAAATCCCCGGACGTGATCATCACGAACGAGAAGCGCATGTTGCAGGAGGCCGTGGACGCGCTTATTGATAATTCTTCAACCGCGGGATCCCAGATTCTTTCTTCGAGGCGGCGGCCCCTGAAGTCCCTCGCAGATCTTTTGAAGGGCAAGCAGGGCCGTTTCCGCCAAAATCTTTTGGGAAAGCGCGTTGACTACTCGGCCCGCTCGGTCATCGTGGTCGGCCCCGAGCTCGCCATGAATGAGTGCGGACTCCCGAAGAATCTCGCGCTTGAGATGTTCCGTCCCTTTGTCATCAATAAGATCATAGAGCGCGGACTCGCCTACAATATCAAGCAGTCGAATCGCCTTATCGAGCACGGGCCGCCTGAGGTATGGGCGATCCTGGAAGAGGTAATCGAGAATCGCATGGTGCTCCTAAACCGCGCGCCCACGCTTCATCGTCTCGGAGTTCAGGCCTTCAAACCGCTCCTTATCGAGGACCTCGCGATCCGAGTGCCCGCCTTGGTATGCGCCGCGTTCAACGCGGACTTTGACGGAGACCAGATGGCCGTGCACCTACCCCTTACGGTTGAGGCGCAATACGAAGCCCGCGAGCTCATGAACGCGTCGAAAAATATTTTGAAGCCCGCCGACGGCAGTCCTATTGCCGACCCTACGAAAGACATCGTCCTCGGATGCTATGCTCTTACGCAGATGAAGGAGGGAGTGGCAGGCGAGGGGCGAGTGTTCAGCGGTTTTACCGAGGCGACTCTCGCGCATGAAATCGGCATTCTTCATATGTGCGCCAAGATGAAGGTATTCGTTTCCAAGTCGGGCGGAGGGCAGGAATGCATAGAGACCACATACGGACGCCTGCTTTTCAATCGCGTATTGCCCAAGGACTTCGAATTCGTGAACGCCCATTTGAACAAAAAAGCGCTCGCGAAGCTCGTTTCCCGCATCGTCGAGATGTATGGTATAGAGGATGCTCACGAGTACATTGACGAGATTAAGAACATCGGATTCCGGTACTGTACGTTTTCGGGCATAACCTGGGGCATGAACGACACGCGGGTTCCTCCTGAAAAAAAAGAGATTATTGCCGAAGGGGAACACGCGGTGGCTGAGATCGAATCGCAGTTTGCCGAAGGGCTCCTTACCGGAGAGGAGCGGCGCGAGAAAGTCGTACTTGTATGGACCGAGGCGCGCGAAAAGATCGCGAAGCTTATTCCCCAAACCCTTTCCAAGGACAATCCCGTGTACTCCATCATTGATTCCGGGGCTCGGGGTAGTTGGTCCCAGCCGATTCAGATGATGGGCATGAAGGGGCTCGTGATAAATCCGCAGGGCGAGATCATCGAACTGCCGGTCAAAAGTTCGTACAAAGAGGGGCTTTCGGTTCTCGAGTATTTCATCTCAACGCACGGCGCGCGCAAGGGCTCGACGGACACGGCGCTTAAAACCGCTTCTGCCGGATATCTTACACGCCGCCTCGTGGATGTGGCGCAAGACGTCATTATTCGGGAAGAGGACTGCAAGACAAAGTCCGGTTTTGAGATTTTCCGGGCCGACGGAGAACAGTTCGGGTACAAGTTCGCGAGCCGCCTGAATCTCCGCGTTCTCGCGGAGGACATGATGCATGGCAAGAAGGTTATCGCGAAGGCCGGGGAGGTTATTACCGAAGACATCGCGCGCGAGATTGAGGAGACGGATATTTCTTCAGTCAAAGTCCGGTCTCCCATCACCTGCAAGATGCTGTATGGCATCTGCGCGGCCTGTTACGGATTTGATTTGAGCAAACGAGTTCCCGTACAGGTGGGGGAGGCAATTGGCATTGTCGCGGCCCAATCAATCGGCGAGCCGGGTACCCAGCTTACCATGCGCACCTTCCACGTCGGAGGCGTTGCCGGAGTTGATATCACACACGGACTTCCTCGCGTCGAGGAGATTTTCGAGGCCCGGACCCCCAAAGGCAAGGCGCCTCTCGTGAAAATTTCGGGCATTGTGGAGGAGATCGAAGAGAGAGGGCTTTCCCAGGTCGTCCGAATCAATACCGGAGCCATCAGCAAATCGAAAAAGCGCGGCGGTCTCTCCGACTATGTGCTTCCCGCGGGCGTAACGCTCTATGTGAAAAAGGGAGATATTGTGGAAAAGGGGTTGCAGATCGCGGAAGGACCCCTCGACATTGCTGAAATCGCGGAGTATCGGAGCGTGCAGGAAGCCCAGCGGTATATTGTGAATGAGGTTCAAAAGATTTATGTTCCGGAAGGAGCCACAATCTCGGATAAGCATATCGAAATTATGGTCCGCCAGATGTTCTCTCGCGTCACGGTAAAGCAGGCCGGGGATACGGATCTTACCGCTGGAGAGATACTTGACGTATCTCGTCTGCGGGAGGTGATTGCGGCAACGAAGAAAAAGGGCGGGTCTTCTCCCCGCGTGAACCAGCTTGTGCTCGGTATTTCCCGAGTCGCTCTTTCAACGGATAGTTTTCTTTCTGCCGCTTCTTTTCAGGAGACGAGCAGGGTGCTCGTGAACGCCGCGATTGACGGACGCGTTGACCGGCTGAAAGGGCTGAAGGAGAACGTGATTATCGGCAAACTTATTCCGGTCGGGACCGGACTTCGGGCGATTCCGCACGAGGACCTGGAGATGATGAGAAAGATATTTTTGAGCGACCAGTCCGAAGGGGAGGGCGTGTTCCGGAAAAGCGAGGACGCCGTCCAGGATTGACCCCGCGGCGAAGCTTTGCGGGGTTGACCCCTACGTTTGTTTTGTGGTAATTTGGCTTCACTATGAACAACAAACATACACAGGCACAAGATGAACAATTCGAAGAATCACCTTCTTTGTACGAAATCACGTACCTTGCGCGGGAAGAAAAGGACGGGCCTCTACTCGTCGGCATCCTTGCAAAACACGGCGTGAAGATTGAACGCGAAAATGCCCCGCAGAAGATTCAGCTCGCCTATCCAATCAAGAAGGAGCTCTTCGCTTTTTTGGGCGTGATCCGCTTTCAGGCGAATCCTTCTGGTCTGCTTGGGCTGAACACCGAGCTTCTCTTGGAAGATCGTCTTCTTCGATATCTCATTACTCATCCCGCGCCCGAGGAGGCAGAGTCCCGGGGAGGAGATCCTTCGCGCGAAGGCCATCCTTCGAAAAAAAGATCTCCCGAGGCGCGGCGTCCTTTTACGGTCTCTTCGCCTTCTCGCGCGCTTTCAAACGAGGCGCTTCAGGAAAAGATAGAGGAGATACTCCAGTAAAATTTCTAATTTCTAATATCTAATTTCTAAACAAACCCCAAATCCCAAACTCTAATATCAAGTGCGTGGACAGGGAGGCGGGGTTTGTGGTATTATACGATATATGAACTTAAACAAGGTTCAACTTATCGGACGGCTGACAGCTGATTTGGAACTTCGTACCACGGCCTCCGGGCAGTCCGTTACGAATTTCGGCCTTGCGACAAATCGCTATTGGACAGACAAAGACGGGAAGCGGGCGGAGGAGACGGAATTTCACAACATCGTTCTCTGGGGGAAGCAGGCCGAGGTCGCGAGCCAGTATCTGAAAAAGGGAAGTTTGGCGTATATTGAGGGCCGCCTTCAGACGCGGACATGGAAAGACAAGGAGGGGCAAAATCGCAAAACCACGGAGATTATCGCGGATCGGGTTCAGTTCGGTCCGCGGGCCGCGGGAGCAAGCGGAACTTTTTCTCCGGAGGCATCATCTACCCCCTCTTCTTCAAGTCCAAAAAAGACCTCGTCTCCGGCGGAGGATATGCCCTTTGAGGAGCCCATCCCTCAAATTGATCTGGATGATGACGAGGTAAGGGCAGAGGATGTGCCCTTCTAAATTTCTAATATCTAATTTCTAAACAATCTCAAATATCAAAATTCGAAATACGCCGTTTCGTTTTTGAGATTTTCCGCCGAAGGCGGATTCGCCTTTGGCGAAGAATTTTGGATTTGTTTAGAGATTAGAAATTAGGATTTAGAGATTCCATTTAGGGACAAATTGACTTCTTTTCGATTTTTGTGTTACAAGTACTCATATGCTTACAAAACACTGCATATTTTGTTCACAGAATGTTCAGAACATTGACTTTCGCGACGCCGCGTCTCTTCGGCGTTTTACCTCATCACAGGCAAAAATTGTTGACCCCCGGCATACGGGGGTGTGCGCGAAGCACCAGAGAGGGCTCGCGACCGCGATAAAGCGCGCGCGATTTTTGGGGCTTCTTCCTTATGTAGGGCGTTAGGCCCGGTCCAATACGAATGACACGAATATTATACGAACAACACGAACACGCTCAAGTTTATTAGTGTTCGTGTTGTTCGCGTGTTATTCGCATTGTTCGTATTGGTCATGGATATTTCTCTTTTCAATTTTCTCTATTCCTTCGCCCATCGTTCTCCTCTTTTTGACGCCCTTATCGTTTTTTTTGGTTCATACATTCCCTTTCTCCTCGGCATTGCCTTTTTTCTCGCTCCATTTTTCTGTTTTTCGGATTGGAGGAAGAGAATGTTTCTTTTTTTGGGGCTCGCGCTCTCCGCGCTTCTTTCGAGAGGGCTTTTTGTTCCTCTCATCCGCTTCGCGTATCACCGTCCGCGTCCTTTCGTGGCCATGGATCTTGACGCGCTTATTACTTCCTCTAGTTTTTCTTTTCCTTCCGGCCACGCCATTCTTTTTTTCGCGCTTTCGTTCTTCCTCCTTTTTTTCGCGAAGAAAGCCGGCGTTCTCTTCCTTTTTGCTTCTCTTGTCGTCTCTCTTTTTCGCGTGGTCGCGGGGGCGCATTACCCGAGCGATATTCTGGGCGGCATGGTTCTCGGAGCGCTTGCGGCTTTTATCGTTTTTCAGCTTCTCCCGTCACGCGCCATCTTTCCGCGGAGTATTCCGACGGAAGATCACAAAGAGTAAAATGCCCCTTTTTTCTTCAGAAGCCCGTCTTTTTCCAAGGACTGAAGGATCTCCTCGGGCGCGTACTCCGCCTCTTCTTTCCGCAGGATTTCCAGAAGGAAATTACTTACTTTTTCTTTAGAGGCCCTTCCCTCCGGCTCCTGAATGAGCATCCGCACAACGCGCGTTCTAAAGGAGCGGAAGGACCCTTTGAATGGGGACTGCTTCGCGTACGTCCTGCTCCGCTTGTTTATTGATTTGTCTTTCAGAACAAGCGCTCCGTAATCAAAGAGGGCGTAGTGCCATTCTCGGGGATTCTTTTTCCAGACGGCCTTCCTCGCGATTTCAAGAATTTCCGCGTCGGTTACTTTATTTTTTCCCGGAAAGAAAAAGTGGAGATAGACGCGGCGGATATTCGTGTCCACAAATGGTTCTTTCGAGTTCCACGCGAAAGAGGCAAGGGCGCGGGCGGTATAGGGCCCGAGGCCGGGAAGGGTTTCCAATGCTTGTAACTCCTTCGGGAATTTCCCCGCGTGGTTTCGCATGATTGTTGCCGCGGTTTCTTTCAGATACTTTGCTCGGCGCCAGTAGCCCAGGCCCTTCCATACCTCAAGGAGTTTTTTGTTCTCGCTCTCAGCCAGGGTTTTTAAGGTAGGGAAGGCCCGTAAGAACTCTTTGTATTTTGGTACTACTCGCGCGACTTGCGTCTGGTGGAGCATAATCTCCGAGACGAGGATTTTATAGGGATCGCGCGTGTTCCGCCAGGGCATAGGGCGTCGGTTCTCTTTGTGCCAATCAAGAATATGGTCTTGGAATTGCTGTATGGTCATTCGTTTTGAAATTACAAATCACAAGCACCAAATTACAAACAAATCACAAATTTCAAATCCCAAACGTTTTTGAATTTTGAACATTTGAATTTTGAATTTGTTTGGAATTTGTAATTTGGTATTTGGGATTTTTATTGTATATACGATATCATATCTGTATGCCCTGGAATAATCGGCAAATTAATCAGCACATCCGGGCGGCGAAGCTTTTGGGGACTATCAAGGACGAAACCTTCCGATTTCTCGGTGAGAAAAAGAACGTTTCGGAGTATGAGGCGATGGAATTTGTGCGGAAGAAATACAAGGAGCGTGGGCTTTGGGCCGACCACGATCCCATCATCGCCTTTGGCGCGAATACCTCCTTTGTGCATTATTTCCCCTCGCAATACTCTCGGAAGCTTCGGGCGGGTTCTTGTATCCTTTTAGATGTGTGGGCGCGGGTTCGCGAGAAAGGGGCGCCATTCGCCGACCTCACATGGATGGGATTTTCCGGGAAACGTATTCCTCCGGAAATAGAAAAAATTTTTGGCTCGGTTATTCTCGCGCGAAATGCGAGCGTGCGGTTTTTGCGAAGCCATGTACGCAAAGGTGTTTTGCCGAAGGGCAGGGAAGTTGACGCGGTGGCCCGCGATATTCTTCGGGAGAGCGGATACGCGGAATATTTTTTGCATGGCTTGGGCCACTCCTTGGGGCTTCGGTCTCCGCATGGCGCGGGTACGCGGCTTAGCCAGAAAAAAGGCGAGGGGGTCTTGGAGAGGCGCGTGGGATACACGATTGAGCCCGGAGTATACGTAAAGAATCGCTTCGGCGTAAGAAGCGAGATTGATTTTTATATTGATGGAGGTAAGGTGATTATCACAACGCCTGTGCAAAGAACGATTACGCTAGTAAATAGAAAATAGAATCTAGAATATGGAAGATCGTATTAAGAAGAGAGTTTGCAGGGCCATTCATGAGAACATATTTCCCGGCTGCGTGGTTGGGGTGGTAAGAAGAGACGGGGAGAGGATTGTGTTGCCCTTCGGGAAGTTCCGGTATGAGGAGAATGCGCTGGCTATAAAGGACGATTCGATATTCGATGTCGCTTCCATCACAAAGGCGATTCCCACCGCGCTTTCGGCCCTGTATTGTATCGAAGAAGGGCGTCTTCACGCGGAGACCCGCGTGATAGACCTCCTCCCCGAGGTGCACAACGCCTCGCGTGATGACATCCGCGTTCGCCATCTTTTGACCCAGACCGTGGGATATGGGGAAGAATTCCGCCTCTCTTCTTTGCGGGACAAGAGCCCGGAGGAGATTCTTCAGGCGATATTTTTCGCTCCGCTCCGCTACGCGCCGGGCGAGTATTTTTTATATACGAATACCGCGAGCGTTCTTTTGGGGCTTCTCGTGGAGCGGGTTGCGAAAGAGACGCTTTCGGATTTCGCAGACAAGATTTTCTTCAAGCCCCTCTCTATGGCTCGGACGAAATTCAAGCCCCTGGATAGTTTTTTAAAAGAAGAGATTGTGCCTACGGAGGTCTGTAAATGGCGCGGCGGCGAAGTCCAAGGCGAGGTCCATGATGAGAGCGCGTGGAAGTTGCAAAAATTTACGTTATCGGGTTACGTAAATTTTGCGGTAGGATCCGCGGGTCTTTTTTCAACTGTTCCTGACTTACTCACGATTTTGGAGATGCTTCTTTCCGGCGGCGAATACCGGGGAAGGCGTTATTTTTCCGAGGACGCAGTGGCAGGGATGTACCAAAATCATTTGTACGGGATAGGGGAGTCGCACGGCCTCGGGTGGGAACTTTGCAATCGGAGATGGATGGGAGACGCGTGCGGAGCGCGAACATTCGGGAAAACCGGATTCACCGGCTGCTCCGTGATGTGCGACCCGGACAAGGGCGTGGGACTTGTGATTCTATCAAACTATACCTACCCAAAGCGCAAACCCGATTCGTCGCTCATCAACGAATTCCGCCGGGATGTTGCGGATATTGTGTTTGGAGAGTAACTTTAGAATTATCACTTTTTGCGCGACCGCGCAAAAAGTGATAATTTTATGAAACGCTTTTTTGTGTGTCATAGTTTGTATTGTAAAAAGAAAACCCCATGCGCACAAGTCGTGCGCATGGGGTGTAATGATTTGAGCAAGGTCATTGAATAACCTTGTTCAGCGAGAACTCAATCAGGTCCTGCGCTCCGACGCGAATCAACTCGGGAAATAGGTCGCGGATGAGCCGCTCATCCACGATGGTCTCCAGCGCGACCCACTCCGGGTCGGTGAGCGGAGAGATTGTTGGCTTCTTCATCGCGGGGAGAACGGCAAGAACGTCGTCCAGACGGGCTTTGGGCGTGTTCAGTTTCAACCCGACCTTCGACTCCGCCGCGAGCGCGCCGTGCAGAAGCATGAGGAGATTTTCCGCCTCTTCACGCTTCCAGTCGTCCTTCCAGGTCTCGTGGTTCGCAACAAGCACGGTCGATGTCTCCATCATCTCCTCCACGATGCGAAGCTTGTTCGCCCGGAGGGATGTCCCCGTCTCGGTGATTTCGACAATCGCCTCACAGAGGTGAGGGATTTTCGCCTCCGTTGCCCCGTACGAAAAGCGCACGTCCGCTTGAACGCCGCGCTTCTCTAGCCATTGCTTCGTCGTCTGCACGAGTTCCGTATAGACAACCTTGCCCTGAAGGTCTTTGACGCTTCGGATATCGGAATCCTCCGACACGGCAAGAACCCACCGTGCCCGCTGATTCGAGGCGCGGCTGTAGGCAAGCTCCGTGACGATGCGGACGTCCGCGCCGCATTCAATCACCCAATCCTTCCCCGCTAATCCGATGTCAAGAACGCCCTTCTCGACGTAGAGCGCCATTTCCTGTGGGCGGAGAAGCATCCCTTCGAGCTGCTCATTGTCGTCGAAGACGATATTGTGGGACCGGGAGGAGATGAGGATTTGATAGCCCGCTTTTCCAAAAAGGCGGACGGTGGCGTCTTGGAGACTCCCCTGCGGGATACCGATTTTCAAGTTTCTCATCGTGGCATTTCCTTTCAGAGAGCCCCACGCACGCGACGCGCGC
>JAUYPG010000037.1 GCA_030695805.1 Nanobdellota archaeon | reverse complement strand
TTACTATCTTTACCAGACGGCCGTCTGGTAAAGATAGTAATTGTTTCCTAACCGCATTTTTGAGAGAGTGTTTTATTTTCGCCTACAACGCCTCGTCGCCTAGAATTCGACCGAGCCGACCAAGGGCCGGTGCGGTATATTATTTATTATTTTGCTTGATGACAAGAACGAGATCCGAAACATTCGAACCAGTGTCGCCCGTGAGTATATAGTCCTCGGTCTTCTCGAAAAATGAGTACGCGTTGTTTTCATGAAGATGTTCTTCCGCGTCCAAGCCCGCGGCCCTTGCCTTCTCTCTCGCTATTATATCGCAAACGCCTCCCGCGAAGTCCGTGTTGTCCCTTCCGTCCGAAGCAAGCGAGATCAAAAGCTCGCCTTCGGAAACAAAACGCAAACCCGAAAGAGCAAGTTCCAAATTCCGCCCTCCCCTGCCCTTACCCCGCGCCGTAACCGTGGTCTCTCCTCCGTATAATAAGACGCTTCCTGCTGGCGCCTTTCGCGACTCCTTCAAAATTTTTTCTCCGGCCTCCCGCGCCTCACCGTGCAAGGCGCTGGTCCTCACCTCTGGCGCGTACCCAAGCTCCAGCGCTTTTTCCGCCATTGATCGGAGCGCGACATCGTTTGAAACAACAATCGTATTCGTAACTCGTTCAAAATATTTTCTGTCTTTCGGCGTCTCCAGAAGTTTGATCTTCCAAACGCCCGGGTTTTTCAAAACATCATATTTCTTGAGGATCGCCTCCGCGTCCTTCACCGTCGTCGTATCTTTTACCGTGGGACCGGATGCGATGAACTGGATATCGTTCCCAGGCACGTCCGAAAAAATGAGTGAAACGACGCGCGCCGGGTATGCCTCCTTCGCGAGATACCCTCCGCGCGCGAGCGAAAGGTGCTTGCGCACGGTGTTCAACTCCCGAATTGTCACGCCGGATGCTGTAAGAAGACGAAAAAGTTCTGCCTCGGTCTCACACCTCCCGCCCTCCTCCGGCAGACAAAGAAGCGTTGAGGCGCCGCCGGAAATACAAAAGAGGACAAGGTCGTCTGCGTGAAGTCCTTGAAGCAGATAAATCATGTTTCGGGACGCGTTCACATTCGCGTCCGTGGGCAATGGATGGCTCCCCTTGTACGCCGTAATATATTTCAAGTGCTTCCCCTCTTTCACGTCAATAATAACCCCGCCGGAAATCCGTTCGCCAAGCACCTCTTCAAGCGCGGACGCCGCCTCGCTCGCGCACTTCCCGACTCCCATGACAAAAATCCGCCCCACATGCTCGAGCGGATATTTTTTGTTCTGTATAAAAAGCACACCGCCCTCCAAACGTATGGCATCTCGAATCACCCTCTCCGTATCAATGGCCTGGAGCCCGGCCTCAGCGATGAGGAGCCCCACCTTCCGCAAGTCGCTTACAGCGAGCGTATCAAAGTTTTGGATCTTCATATATTCCTTTCATTATAGTCCTTTAACCCGTTTCTGGGATGCCCGGGCCCACCCTCGCTCTATCCATAGGACAATTCTATAGAATTGTCCTATGGCTTGTCCGCGCGTATGCCGCCGTACTTCCGGACTAATTGTTTCACGCGGACGATACATCCTTTCAAATCCGAAAGGATTTCTGCTTCGGTAAGCCGGATAATTTCCCATCCGTGTCTTCGTAGAAACGCGTCCTTTGCCTTATCTTTCGCATGCTGACGCGAACTAGAATGTGCCTTCAAATTATCACACTCAATCGCGATTGTGCCCCTTTTGCAACATACCGCAAAATCAAGGCAGTAACGTTTTTTCTCTCCCGCAACATAGTGCTGGGGTCTCGCTGTGATATTCGCGCGCTTCAAAGCACGCGCCACAATTTCCTCGGTTGACACGACATTGTATAACTGCAACATGATCCTTGAATTCAAAAGAGCTCGCAAGGTGGTGAAGCAGAAAGAAACTCTACGCGGCACTATGTTTTTAATGGGTCGGGCAAGCGCTTGAATTCTCCCGACTCGAAACCAAAGATATTTTTCGGATGCCCTAGGGTGTAAAAATTCATGCGGCAGTATATCGCGCCGCAGAAAAGTACACCGTTCTCTAATTTTTGCGTAATATCGAATACACTTTCCATCCTTACCAAATCGAGCCGGCTCATAAAACGCAAGATATTCAAACTTCCGCTTTGGCGCGCACCGAAGCGGAATCCGGTACCAGCGCTCACGAAGAAGCAGGGCAAGGTCGCGCTTTTGCTTCAGAACTCCGACCAACACGAGTTTGTCGTCTTTTTTATTTTTCACAATAACATGAAAAATCATTCCTCAATGAGTTCGAGCTTCAAAAGCCGCATCATAATTCCTCCCTCCTTCCGCCCATGGATGCGGGCGATCTCTTCCACGCCCTTGCCCTCCTGAAATTCGCGAGTAAGAGCGTCTTCTTCCTCCTCGGTCCAACGCTTGTGCGCGGCAGGATGATTTTTAGCGCTTCCTAAAAATTTCCTCCGCGCCCCCGCCCTCTCTTCGGGAGACGTCTTATGAAGATCTCGCCTCGCCTCCTCCGACTTCTCT
>JAUYPG010000029.1 GCA_030695805.1 Nanobdellota archaeon | reverse complement strand
TCATAGGACAATTCTATGGAATTGTCCTATCTTGCGTTTCAATAATAATCGGTGAGAGTTCGTGGCGGCCCAAGACATACCCCGCCTGAAACGCGAGAACAAAAAGAAGAGCCGCGCCTCCCAACACAAGTATCCATTCTTTGCGTTCAAGCGCCCAGTTTTTCGCGCGATGATAAAAGATTGACTTCATGCCCTTCTTATTATAGTATCTTTTTATTATTAAAGGCCAACACGAATTACACGAATGAACCGCGAACAACACGAACACGTATAATAAAGTTCGCGTTGTTCGTGCAAGGATGTCCTTCTGAGGCGCGAAGCGCTTCATCAGGATGCTCATGATTGTTGCGAAATTCTGTTATGACATGAGAAGTCCTTCTGTAATGCTTCGCATTACATCAGGACGCTCATATATAAATTGACTTTGGAGAGTGTGACGAGGAGTCCCTCTGTAATGCTTCAGCATTACATCGGGATGCTCATAATTCTAGACGAATTTTGAGCGCTTCTCTCCAAAATTCGTAGAATTATGGCACATACAAAAGCAAAGGGCTCAACAAAATTAGGACGCGATTCGGCCTCAAAGCGCCTCGGAGTAAAACTTTTTGGCGGGCAGAAAGTTCAGGCGGGAGAAATCATCATCCGCCAACGCGGAACCAAATTTCATCCCGGAGTAAACGTCCGGCGCGGTTCGGATGACACTCTTTATGCCGCAAAAGACGGGGTGGTAAAATTTCTGACCAAACAAAAAATGCGCTTTGACGGCTCCAAGCGCCGGGTTAAGTTTGTTGGGGTTGAATAACCACTCTCACCCCATTATCCAGCACATGCTCACCCATTTCTTTTAATGGGCGTTTTAGTTCTAGGCGTACGTCTTTGAATCCCGCTTCTTTCAGTTTCTCTTCAATATCTTTCGCGGTCACCGAGCCGTACGCATGGCCCGTATCATCGGTTTTCAAAAAAAACCGGAGCTCCATCCCTCTCATCTCTTCCGCCTGCTTTTGTTGTTTCTCCATTTCGGCTTTTTTGCGTTCCTCCAATTTTTCCTTGTCTTCTTCCGCCTTCCTTATTTTTTGAGAAGTCCCCGCTTCGGCGAGCCCCTTGTGAGTCAAAAAATTGCGGGCATAGCCGTCTTTCACCTCCTTCACTTCCCCCTTCTTCCCTATTCCTTTTACGTCTTTCAGGAGAATGACTTTCATTGAACCACTTCTATCGTAAGGGGCGAATCCGCCCTTCGACCAAGCAAGGGAGCAATCGCTTTAAGCGCGGCTTCCTTTTGGATGTCTTTCGGTTTTTGAGTTCCCTCCTTCGTCGGGACGCTCGGATTCTCATCCTTGCTTCGCTCGGGAGAATCCGGCGCTTTCGGTTCTTCCAGTTTTATCTCCACGTCAGGAGCAAGACCCACTTTGTTTATGGAGTTGCCATTTGGGGTAATCCACTCCGCGGTAGAGATTTTTAAGGTCGAGCCATCCTTCAACGTTTCCAGTTCCTGCACTGATCCTTTGCCAAATGTTTTTTCTCCCACAAGAATTGCTCCATTCTGGTCGCGAAGCGCTCCGGCCAAAATCTCCGAAGCAGAGGCCGAGCCCCCATTTACGAGCACCACAACAGGCAGATTGCGAAGCGATCCGTTTCCCCGCGAGATGAGCTTCCGCACTTCTCCGGAACGGAATTTTTCTCCGGTAACCATTTCGCCGCGCTCCAAAAAGTGCCCCGCGATGTCAACCGCCACATCAAGAAACCCTCCGGAATTATTCCGCAGGTCGAGAATCACTCCTTTTGTTCCCCTGAAAAGCGCCTGGAAGACGGCGTCATTGAATGCTTGGGACGCGTTTCCGTTGAAGGAGTGGAGGGCGATATAGGCGACGTTCGCCTCCTCCTCTCCCGGGGCCTTCAGCATTTCCCAGTCAAGCGTGGGGAGCACAATGTTCGCTCTCGCGATCTCGAAGTCGCGCGGCCTGTCCCAGCCCTCTCGCATGATAAGGAGCCCTACCTTGGTTCCTATTTCTCCCCGAATAATCTTCACCGCCTCTTCCACGGAAAGGTCAGCGGCAAACGTATCGTCAATTTTTACGATCTTGTCCTTGGCTTTCAAGCCCGCGGCCTCCGCGGGATTTCCCTTCAAGGGCGCCACAATGATAAGCTCTCCCTCCTTTTTTCCGATTTCCGCTCCAATGCCCCCGAAATTTCCCCGGATGTCCTCGTCGAATTTTTTCGCGTCCTCCGGACGGAAAAACGTGGAGTATGGGTCGCCAAGCGCCCCGATTATTCCCTCAATCGCGCCATAGAGAAAGTCCTCTTCTTTTACATCATTGATATGGACGTATTTATCCTTCGCGATCCGCAGGGCATCCCAAACGAGTGTGGTACTCGCGCCAAGAGGCCCATCAGCCGCCCAGTCCGCTTCCCCGGTCGCGACTGTCGGGACGGAACTTTTCCCTATAATAAGTCCGCTATAAAAGATCGCCCCGGCGACGATAAGGGCGCTTACGATTTTCCAACCATGAAACGTCGGTTCTTTTTTATCCATAGGTTACATTACATCATACGTTTTCATTTTTCACAATACGCCAAAAGAGGATACAATATAAGTAATGAAAAAGGTCTCCCAAGATGATTATCTTGCCGTCCTTCAGGAACGAGAAAAAGAAAGCCGCGTATACCAGCCCTTTCAGCAGGCAGGGCTTGATATAGCAGAAATTCTGGGAGACGCAAAGCACAGGGCGCTTTACATCAAACTTGCCAAAGAGTATGATTTCCGCGCCCTTTTTCGGCTCGCGAAAGACATCGCGGAGCGGGAGGGAATAAAAAACAAAGGAGCGTACTTTACGAAACTTTTCAATATTATGTTGAAAGAGAAAAAGTTTCG
>JAUYPG010000012.1 GCA_030695805.1 Nanobdellota archaeon | reverse complement strand
AAAGCAGGGGACAGGGTGAGGATTGAAAAAGACGGGGAGGGATTTGAGGAGGAAGTTGGTTCCATGCAGGCGGACCATAAGGATGTGTCGAAGGCGAAGAAGGGCGATGTGGTAGGGATAAAGGTGGGAGAACGCCCGAAGAGTAACGCGGCGGTGTATCTTTTGGAGTAGTGTATCAACATCCTTATATCCTTAAGGATGTAAGGATGTTGTAAACTGATTCCCTCGTCGCTTTGCTCCTCGGGATGCTCGATTTTTCATCCTCACTTCGTTCGGGAAAAATCGGCACTTGACAAAGATTAAAAAATAGAATAGAGTGTAAACATCCTTAAGAAAACGTGTAGGGTTCTTCTGCTGATAGATACAACATTTCCTGCACAACCCTACCGTTTATGAACTCCTCGTATAGAACATACGGCCGAGGCGGCCGATTTAGTTATAGCAATGAAAAACCCCAGAGGGGCGGTTTTCGGCGTGGAAACGGGGGAGGAAGAGGCGTGGGACCAAAACAGGGCTTCAACGTGTCGCAATATATAAACAAAAACCCGGCGCGCGGAGAAGCGCCGGAAGTATATGTTCCGATTCACACGTTCGCGGATTTTGGTTTGCGAAAAGAGGTGATAAGGCAGGTAGAGTCAAGCGGATTCAAGGAGCCGACCCCGATTCAAGATCAGATCATTCCCCTTGTCCTTCTGGGGCGGGACGTGGTGGGCATCGCGAATACCGGCACTGGAAAGACGGCGGCTTTTCTTATTCCTCTCATCGAAAAAACTTTGGAGAATCCGAACATGGAGACGCTCATCATGGCGCCCACAAGGGAACTCGCGATCCAGATCGAGGAGGAGCTCCGTCGGCTTACGAGAGGGCTTCGAATGTATTCCGCTGTCTGTGTGGGAGGGGTAGGCATCGGAGGCCAGCTCCATACCTTGCGGAGAAAAAATCACTTCGTAATAGGAACTCCCGGACGTCTCCTCGATCTTATAAAAAGAAAAGCCCTCCGCCTCCAGAACGTGAAAGCGGTGGTGATTGACGAGGCGGATCGTATGCTTGATATGGGTTTTATCAATGACATGAAGATGATACTGAGAGAGGTGCCAAAGGAGCGGCAGACCCTCTTTTTTTCCGCGACCATACAGACGGAGATTGAATCCCTCATACGAAATCACTCGAAAAATCCCGCAACTGTTTCCGTTAAAAAACAGGATGTGCCCGAAAACATCGAGCAGGACGTTGTGCGCTTTGGCAGTCGCGACAAGGTGGAGGTGCTTTCCACACTTCTTTTGGGAGAGGAGTTTAAGAGAGTCCTTGTATTCGGAAGGACGAAGCACGGTGTGGAGAAACTTTGCAAGAAGCTTGTCCATGACAGGCATCGCGCGGAATCAATCCACGGGAATAAGTCGCACGGCCAGAGGCAGAGGGCGCTTCAAAAATTTAAGGACTCCGAAGTGCGGATTCTTGTGGCAACGGACGTTGCCGCGCGCGGGCTTCATATATATAACGTGAGTCATGTGATCAATTTCGATCTTCCAACAACGTATGAGGACTATGTTCACCGCATCGGCAGAACCGGCCGGGGCGAATTGAAGGGGAAGGCCCTTACTCTTGTGCCGTAACATATGGAGATAAGAAATATAGCCATTATCGCCCATGTGGATCATGGAAAAACGACTCTGACTGACGCGCTTTTAAGGCAGGCGGGCGTGGTGGAGGGGGAAGCAAGCATGGATTCGAACGCGCTGGAGATTGAGCGCGGCATTACGATCTATTCGAAAAACGCGGCGATTGAATACAAGGGGACGAAGATTAACATCGTGGACACGCCCGGCCACGCGGATTTCGGTTCCGAGGTGGAGCGTATTCTTCGCTCGATTGACTCGGTGCTTCTCGTCGTGGACGCCCAAGAAGGGCCGATGCCGCAGACCCGCTTTGTGCTCAAAAAGTCCCTTGCTTTGGGGCTTCGTCCTATTCTCGTCATCAACAAGATTGACAAGCCCGCGGCAAATCCGACGCGCACGCATGATCAGGTTTTTGAACTTTTTGCCGAACTCGGCGCCACGGAAGCTCAGCTTGATTTTCCTATGATCTACACTATAGGGCGGGAGGGCATCGCGAAGCGGACGCTCGAGGAAGAAGGAAAAGACCTTGCCCCGCTCCTTGACCTGGTGTTGGAGCACGTTCCGTCCGTCTCCGGAAACGCTGACTCCGTCTTTCGCGCCCAGCCCTTCAATCTCGCCTACGATAACTTTCTTGGACGGCTCGCTATCGTCCGCGTCTATGACGGAAAAATCTCGGAGGGGAGCGCGGTGTATGTGAAAAACGAATCGGGGAAAAAAGAAAAGCATTTCATTACCAAACTTTTCACGTTTAAGGGAGTAACGCGCGCTCCGGCAAAAGAGATAGAACTGGGAGACATCGCGATTATCGCGGGCCTGGAAGACGTCTATATCGGAGACACCATAACAAGCGATTCGGAGGCGGGCCTCCTTGATGCAATCGCCGTGGACGAACCAACCATAGAGCTTATGTTTCTCATCAATAATTCTCCTTTTGCCGGACGCGA
>JAUYPG010000010.1 GCA_030695805.1 Nanobdellota archaeon | reverse complement strand
TCTTTTGTAAGCTCATGGAGCGCCTCCGCGTGGCGTTTTAATACGCACACAAGCCACCCTTCAATCGCGGTTGGGTATGCGTGTTCTACTTGCCAATAGATCCCTGTATATATAACTTCTCCGGGCGAGAGAGATATTTCTCTTTTTAATGACTTACACGAAAGGCACTCTTGTTCCATATATTTATTCTACCACTGATTTTTCTTTGCGTTTTTGGACAATTCCCTCACCTCGTCCCGCAAAATAGCGGCAAGCTCGAAGTCCAGGGCCTTAGCCGCTTCTTTCATCTCGCGCTCTTTCTCTCTGATGAGCTTTTCCATCGCGGTTTTCGATTTTGGAATAGGTTTCGTTTCCAGATCGAGAATATCGTGAACCGCGATGATGTCGGAAATTTCTTTTATCACGGACCTTGGCGTAATCCCGTGTTTCTTGTTGTACGCAATCTGTTTCTCCCTTCTCCTGTCCGTCTCTCCAAGCGCGCGTTTTATGGAACCGGTCATGATGTCGGCGTAGAGCACCACCTCCCCGCGCACGTTCCGAGCCGCGCGGCCTATGGTCTGAATCAGGGCCGTCTCGCTTCGCAGAAATCCCTCTTTGTCCGCATCGAGGATCGCGACAAGGGACACTTCGGGAAGATCAAGCCCCTCCCGAAGAAGGTTCACGCCGACCAGAACATCTATATTTCCCCGCCGGAGATTTGTCAGAATCTTGATGCGCTCGAGCGTCTCCACGCCGCTGTGGAGATAGGTTACGCGCACCCCTTCATTGTGAAGAAATTCACTTAGATCCTCTGCCATTCGTTTCGTGAGCGTGGTTACAAGAACGCGCTCTTTCGTCATTACCCGCTCCTTAATACGCGGGATAAGATCGTCCACTTGTCCGCGCGCCGGAAGCACCGTTACCTTGGGGTCCACAAGCCCTGTGGGCCGGATGATCTGCTCTACAATCCGCTCGCTTTTTTCTTTTTCATACGGACCCGGAGTCGCGGAGGTGTATATCCTCTGGCCGATCCGACGCTCGAACTCAAGAAATTTCAGGGGGCGGTTGTCCGCCGCGGAAGGGAGCCGGAAGCCGTATTCGATGAGCGTGCGCTTGCGAGAAGCGTCGCCCTCATACATGCCGCGGATCTGCGGAATGGTAACGTGGGACTCGTCTATCACGACTAAAAAATCTTTGGAAAAATAATCGAGGAGCGTTGCTGGAGGATCGCCCGCCTTTCGCCCCGATAGATGGCGCGAATAATTTTCAATACCGCTGCAATAGCCGATCTCGCGGATCATGGCAATGTCCGCCTTCGTGCGTCTTTCAAGCCGCTCGGCTTCCAGCGGCTTTCCTTCTTTTTCAAACAACGCGAGGCGCTCCTTTAGTTCTTTCTGGATTTCTTTCAATGCCTTTTCTTTTTTGGTGCCGAGAGTAATGAAGTGGCGGGCCGGAGAGATCACGACCTCTTCGGTTTCGGGCGTTATTCCCGGACGAAATCCCTGGGCCGGGTCAATCAAATAAATATTTTTTATTGTTCCGTCCTGAAGCTCGAAATTATATATTGTTTCTTCGTACGGAGGCATAATGTCCCACGAGTCGCCGCGAAGACGAAAGGTGCCGCGCTTCAAATCCGCGTTCGTGCGCGTGAATTGCATCCGCACGAGTTTTCGCGAGAGTTCGACTCGATGAATCGCGTCTCCTACTCGGAAACGCAGAATGTGCTCGCTATAGGCCTCAGGCGCTCCCAAGCCGTAGATACAGGAGACGGACGCAACAATTATTACGTCTTTTCTTGTAAGAAGCGCGGTAGTTGCCGCGTGGCGCAGGCGGTCAATCTCATCATTTATCATCGCCTCTTTGTCTATGTAGGTGTCTGTTCTCGGTAGATACGCCTCGGGTTGGTAATAATCGTAATACGACACAAAATAATGCACCGCGCTTTTCGGGAAGATCGCCCGGAACTCATTGCAGAGCTGGGCGGCAAGCGTCTTATTATGCGCAATCACAAGGGCGGGCTGACCCATCTTTTCGATCACGTTCGCGATGGTGAATGTTTTTCCGGTTCCAGTCGCGCCGAGAAGCGTCTGGTGGACATACCCCTTTTTTAGGCCCTCCGTAAGCTCTTTAATCGCTCGCGGCTGGTCTCCTGCGGGTTTATTTTTTGATTTAATTTCAAACATGCCTTTCACTTTACTATTCTGGGCCTTCTCCCGCAACCAAAAACCCTCCTCCGACGCAATGTCAGGGGAGGGCTTTAGTTTTTCTCTGTTTATTTAAGTCCTTCCAATTCCGAGTCAATTCCCTGAAGCTCTTTTTGAAGATCGCCCAAGTCAACTCCTTCCAGCTCCTCACCTACCACCTTCGGAGTAGTGTTCTCTGGCGTTGCCTCTTCACTTATCACGGGCTCCTCTCCTTCCGGACTCGGCTCCTTCGGGGTCTCAGCTTTACGCGTCCAGAGGATAACGAGCACGCCCACTATCGCGATTACAATAAGAATTCCTGTGATTTTTTTCATATTAATGCCATCTGCATCCTAACTCTCGACCATTTTATTATTCACCGCTTTTTTCTCCCGTATTTTCGTTTTTTATCGGCACAACTATGTTCTTCAGCGCTTCTCCCGCGAGACGGACTTTTTCTTTCGCAACTCTGACCGCTTCCCGAACCGCGTTCAGATCATTGCGAAGCGTTTCGCGAAGACCGGAGATGCTTTGCCCGATCGTCGCTTCATCCTGAATTACGTCAGAAACCGAATACACTTTTCCGGCCTGCGCCGCAATACTTGCCCGCGCGGCTGCGGTCGCGCCAAAAACCTCCGCGATCGCGCTCCGTACTGCCGCCACATCACCTCCTTCGGCTTCCAAAATATTAGCTCTGTTTTCAATTCTCCGAGTCAGGGCCTCGATCTTTTCCAAGGCCTTTTCGAAGTGGCCCGTCATCCGGATGTTAATTTCTCCGAATTTTTCCGCCACGCGCTCCACTATCTGCTGTTTCTTCTCGTCCTTTATTATTTTCAAGCGATCCTTTAATTCCATCTTCTTCGTTTCTCGAAGCGCTGCCGCCTCTTCACGCTTTTCTTTTATCATACCCTTTGCCTCCTCTCTCTTTACGGTTCGCTCCGCGCGCGCCTCTTCTTTTCGCGCCTCAATGCCGCCCTTCATCTCTTTCCGTATTTCCGTGATTTCCGTGCGCGTGTTTTCTATCTTTTCTTTCGCCGCGTCCTTTACCTCCTTGATTTTTTCACGCGTTTCCGCGGTTTTTTCTCGAAGCGCCTCACGCGTCGCGTCTATTTTTTCGCGCGTATTTTCTTTTGCCTCCTTTGCCCGCTCCCGAAGTTCTGGCGTCCTTCCCGCGCCATCTTCTTTCTTTATCTCGACATTTTTTTTCGTTTCCCCGTCGTTTGCGGGCTCCCGCCGAACCTGCGCGAACGCCAAAGACCCCGCACCCAAAATGGCAAGAGCAATGGCCCCGCCTATCAGTTTATGTTTCATAATGATGTAATGATTATATTTTTTCGACCTGATTTTTACTCTATCATATTCTTTTTATTTTGCAACACCACTCCCTGTGGATTCTTTTCCGCTCCCCTCCCTCAGAATCCTGGAAAGATATACGGTTACCCCCACCACGACGAGGGTCATGACCGCGGCATAGACAAGCTTCGCCCATATCGTGCCGTTTTCTTCCGACGGAAAGACGTTTTCGATAAGCGCCTTTACGAAATCATTCCACGCAAGACCGGCGATGACCCCGAATGCTCCGGTTATATACCCCAGGGCGCGCTCTCTCGCCTCCTGCCGTATCCTCTGCACCTCTTCCCGCACTCCGCTTTTTACTTTTTTTAATGTTTTCATATTTTTTATATTGGGATATCCGATATCCTTATATTACCTTGAATTACGAAACTAAATTATTGCCTGAGCTTGTCGAAGGCATACCTACAGAATAAAGCCAAAATGTTACCCTTCGACAGGCTCAGGGGATAACATTTTGGTAGTTTCGTAATTCAAGGTATATTATACTTCGCGTGTTAAAAATATTTCCACTTTTTCGCGTACCTCGTCCGCGCTTTCGGTTTCCATTAGCTCCTCCCGCAGTTCCTTCGCTCCATCGAAATCAGATGCGTACGCCTTAAAGTGCTTTTTCATGACCGCGAAATTCTTTTTTTCCCGGAATAACTCTTCAAAATACCGGGCGTGCTCGCACATGGCGCGAAGGCGTTCTTCGAGAGTTTTTTCTTCTCTTTTTACACCCTTGAAACACCATGGATTTCCGAACATGCCGCGTCCGATCATCACTCCGTCGCATCCGGTTTCTTCGCTCTTCCTTGCGGCCTCACGCACGGACCGCACGTCCCCGTTTCCCAATATGAGCGTGCTCTTTTTTGCCGCGTCCCTCGCCTTCACGGCGCGGGCTATGGCATCCCAATGGGCTGGCACGTCAGACATCTCTTTTCTTGTCCGCGCGTGGAAAGTGATTGCCGCAGGATCCGATTCGAGAAGATGAGCTGTCCATTCTTCGGTTATGTCCTTATTGTACCCTATCCTTGTTTTAATAGAGACGGGCAGGCCTCCGGCGCCCTCTTTCGTTGCTTCTATTATTTCTTCCGCGAGTCCTGGATTTTTTATAAGCGCGGCGCCCGCGCCCTGCTTCTCTACGTTTCTATCCGGGCAGCCCATGTTCAAGTCCACTCCGTCAAAACCGAGTTGTTTTATCATTTCTGCCGACTTATAAAATAAATTCGGCTTGCTTCCAAATATCTGGGCGACGATGGGGCGTTCATCTTTGCTATAAATCAAATCCAGAAGAGCGCTCTCCCTTCCTTTCTCACTGCAAAGCGCCTCTGTCGAGACGAATTCGGTCCAAAACACATCCGGCTTTCCATATTTCGCGAACATCCGGCGGAAAGCGGCGTCCGTGACGTTTGCCATTGGAGCCATTGCGATAATCGGCTTTTTTCCGCCGGAGGCGGATCCCCAGCCAGAGGCGGGCACTGCGCCTTTGGCGGACAGTTTTTTCCAAAATCCCATTTCCATATTTTTTCAAAGTACTTGAAGAATGTTCTTTTGACAACCAAAAACCCCTTTTCGGGGTTTTTGGTCTCTCTTTTTTTCCCGATCATCTACGCCTAATAAGAAAGCACCCAGAAGATTTTTTTCGCGGTTTCTTTCAGCGCGTAGACCGCGGAGGCAAACCCGCCCTGCCCGGTCGGCATATACGCGCCTCCTGATGAAGAACACCCCGCAGTTGTTGCCGCATCCCCTTCTTTGGCGAACTTTGTCATAGGGCCGTCGCAATATATCGTCTGTCCTGAAGAATTCTGGTACATATAATGGCATCCGGTTCCGAGAAGCGCGGTAAGGGATGCCGAACAAGATGAGCTTCCTCCCCCGCCTCCACCTGAACTGTAGCAATAGGTCGCCGCCCAGGCGCAACCTGAGGTTCCCGTGCAACTGCTTTGCGTTATGTATGCTCCGCAACCGCTCCCGCCCCCCCCTCCGGAAGTTCCGGAAGAGCATCCCGCGGTTGTTGTTGTGTCCCCTTCTTTCGCGGACTTGGTCATGGGGCCGTCGCAGTAGGTATTGGTAGACATGAAATGACATCCAGTTCCGAGGAGCGCGGTAAGAGCAGGCGTGCAGGAAGATGAGCCCCCTCCGCCACTTGTTCCGCAATCCGATGGACAAGACCCTGAACTCTCTCCGTATTCGCACGTTCCATTGTTGTTGCACGCGGTCGAACCTCCGCCTGCTCCTGAACTATAACAATAGGTCGCGGCCCAGGCGCAACCCGAAACGCTGGCGCAACTTGATTGAGTTGTGTATGTTCCGCAACCCGTACTTCCTCCGCCGCCTGTGCCGCCTCCTCCAGTGGTTCCCAAAGCACACCCCGCGGTTGTTGTTGTATCCACTTCTTTCGCGGACTTGGTCATGGGGCCGTCGCAATACGTCGCCTGTCCCGAAGAGTTTTGGTACATATAATGACAATCAGGCCCCAAGAGCGTTTTCATAGCCGAGGAGCAGGAGGAATACGTTCCTCCTCCGCCGCCTGTTCCACCAGTCGCGGGACAAGTCGTTGAGCTATAGTTCGACTCCGTGAGATAGTCGGGGTAATTATATTGACAAGATTCTTTTGCGTTCAGCTTGCAATATCTTTTTCCGCTCGAATCCCATGTGCTATAAGCAAACCCCGGGCAGGAGTTTTGGTCTCCTGGATATGTGGTATATGACAGGGTCGTACACCCTGAGGTCGTCGCGGCATCTCCTTCTTTCGCGGATTTGGTCATGGAGTTGTCGCAGTACACGGATTTTCCCGAAGAATCATTGTACATATAGTGACATCCTGTGCCGAGAAGCGCGGTAAGGGACGCGGAACAGGACGAATAATTCCCTGTGCCACTCCCGCTCGAGTAGCAGTACGAGGAGGTGGAATTCCATGAACAACCCGATGCTCCTACACATCCTGATTGAGTTACGTATGCTCCACATCCTCCACCTGTTCCCGAATACGTTCCTCCGCCAGTTCCGCCGGAAGCGCAGGTTCCCGAGCAGTCCGGAATGCCGAAATTTTTCCAGTCCGAATCATTACCCGCTCCTGGTCTCCAGCAGAACTTATCTTTCGCGATGTTTTTACACTGGGCTTCCACGCCGGCGATATAGTCAAGGTATTCCTTGTCCGTACGACTTAAGATGGAAGAGAATCCCGTCCCGCCGCTTGCAAATGTCCATGTGTAATTTGCCCACTTCCCTCCTACCGGAGTCGTGCCCGGGGCTGGAACGGGATTTACTGCGGGCTCCTTACACTTTTCTTCCCTTTCGTCCCAATACTGGGGCGGAGCGCATTTCAGGGACTCGCATTTTTTTGTCGCGGTGTTCCAGTACGTTGACGTGGGACATGCCGGAGATCCGTCTTTCTCATTTTTACATCCGCGAATTGCCGTGTCCCAGGCATATCCGGAGGAGCAGGAGAAAAGAGCGCAGGTTTTCGCCGTATTGTCCCAATACTGGACTGCAGAGCAGTCCGAGGGCGACTCGCCATAAATCGGACGGGGGGCGTCTTCAATCGTCTTTTTCATACAGCCCGGAGCGGAAATTCCCGTGGGAATCGCGCTACAAGCATATATTTTTCCTTCAGGGGTTTTGAAGTTTGGTCCATACGCGTCGTAGCAATTTTTTGTCGTATCCTTCGTAATCCACCCGGGGCCGTACTTCGCGTAACAAGCGTCCGTCGCAACGCGCTCT
The DNA here is from genome assembly GCA_030695805.1 of Nanobdellota archaeon. Taxonomy (GTDB): domain Bacteria; phylum Patescibacteriota; class Minisyncoccia; order UBA6257; family GWB1-50-10; genus JAUYPG01. The sequence continues at coordinate 546 of JAUYPG010000010.1, read as the reverse complement.
CCGGTGCAGTCCGGAATACCGAAGTTCTTCCAATTCTCGGGCGAACTATCTCCTGCATTCTCTCTCCACTGAAATTTGTATCTCTGAATATTCAGACAGCTCTTTCCCACGCTTTGTATGTAATCAACGTACTCTCTGTCCGTGCGATCAAAAATGTATGAGGTTTCGGTGGACTTATCGGAAAATGTCCAGATATAACGCACCCAGTTTACGTACTGCCGCGCCGGGACGGACTCGTACACGACTCCGATCTTCACCTCGCATTCGGCGGCAATTCCCCTTCCTGATCCGGCCGGGTACTCTTTGCATCGGGCTTCGGCCTCACCCTGAGTTTTCGCGATAAATCCGTCGGAAAAAGTGTATGGGAAGTCCGGGCGAAGACCCTGCTCTTTTGAAATAAGATTTCCCACAAACGGTTTTAAGATTGGCTCAAATGGTTTGGTCAGGACATCAAGGCCCTCTTTCTTCTTTTCTTCGGGACGAGGTTTTTCCGTCTCAAACCTGCTTTCTCCATAACAATTTTTTGCAACCTCCTCAAGGTAGGTC
>JAUYPG010000006.1 GCA_030695805.1 Nanobdellota archaeon | reverse complement strand
AAAGCCGTAATCCTTGCAGTCGCGTATTGCCTTATAGATTTCTTTTGTCAGTTCTCTCGATTTTTGCCAGCAGATCAGGTCTTCAAATTTTTGAACCGTTGCCATGTTCCTAATATTTCAATATTTAAATGTTTAAATATTTAAATTTTTAAATATTCGTCACCCATGGCACTTTTTGTACTTTTTGCCGCTACCACACGGGCAGGGGTCGTTGCGGCCCACCTTGTCTTTGCCGGCGGGAGTCGCGAGGCGAGGTTTTTCTTCTATTGGCTTTGTTCTTCGGAGATCCGCGCTTATAAGCTGGAAGACGATACTGCCTCCGAGATGTTCAAAATTTTTCTGCATGGCCTGATAGAGAATATGCGCCTCTTTGCGATATTCAATGAGCGGCTCGCGGTGGCCATAGGCGCGGATGCCCACGGACTCGCGGAGGGACTCGAGGGCCTCCAGATGGTCCACCCAAAGGGAATCAATGACGCGGACAATGGATTGGGCGATCGCCCTTGCCCGCTCCTCTTCGATTGCTTCCGGAAAATGCTCGAACCGGCGTTTCGCCTCTTCGAGTTGTTTTTTGTGGTGTTCGATTTTTTCTCCTTCTTCTCCTGCCGTCTTCATTTGCTCTATAATCATCTCACCGTCACGGATCGCGCTTTCCGCGAACTCTTTCGCGAGGGGCAGGATTGTATTTCCGTCTCCTGCTTTCAAACATTTTTCCCGCTTCGCGTAAATCGCTGTGCGCTGGCGCGTGAGGACGTCGTCATAGTCCAGGAGATGCTTTCGGATATCAAAGTTATTTCCTTCCACCCGCGACTGGGCCTGATTTATCGCTTTTGAGACCATGCCGGACTCGATGGGCTGGTCGTCCGGAACTTTCAGGGTATTCATGAGGTTGATGAGGCGGTCTCCGCCAAAAATACGCATAAGATCATCCTCAAGCGAGAGGTAGAACTGGCTCGAACCCGGATCGCCCTGGCGGCCGGACCGGCCCCGGAGCTGATTGTCTATGCGGCGGGCCTCGTGGCGTTCGGTGCCTATTACATGAAGTCCTCCGGCCCCGAGGACCTTCTTTTTATCTTCCGGCGTACCGGGATTTCCGCCGAGAACTATGTCAACTCCGCGGCCTGCCATGTTGGTGGCAACGGTTACTGCCCCGGGACGTCCGGCCTGCGCGATGATTTCTCCCTCGCGCTCATGGTTTTTCGCGTTCAAAATTTCGTGGGCCACTCCTTCTTTGCGGAGAAATGTCGAGAGCACTTCATTCATCTCGATGGATGTCGTTCCGAGGAGCACGGGCTGTCCCGCCTCACTTCTCTTCTTCACATCTTCGGCGATTGCCTTGTACTTCGCGGTCCGCATTTTGTAGATCATATCCGACATATCTTTGCGGACCACGGGTTTGTTCGGTGGAATGGAGACGACCTCAAGGCCATACACCTTAAAAAACTCTTCGGAGGAGGTCTCGGCGGTTCCGGTCATGCCCGCGATTTTTTTATACAAACGGAAGTAGTTTTGGATCGTGATCGTGGCGTAGGTCCTGTTTTCTTCCCGGACCCGGACGTTTTCTTTCGCTTCGATTGCCTGGTGGAGGCCGCCGGAGTAGCGACGGCCGTGAAGCATGCGGCCCGTGAACTGGTCAACAAGAATAATCTCTCCATTATGGACTACGTAGTCGCGGTCTTTCAGATAAAGGGACTTCGCCTTCAGGGACTCCTGGAAGAAGTGTACGAGACGGGAGTTTGCCGGCGCGAAGATGTTTTCGATATTCAAAAGTTTTTCCACCTTGTCTATGCCGGGCTCCTGGATGCTCACGGTCTTGGTCTTTTCCTCAAACGTGTAGTCCTCTTCATTATTCAATTTTTCCACAAGGCGGGCGAAGGTTTTGTAATACTCGCTCGACTCCGCGTCCGGCGCGGAGATGATGAGCGGGGTGCGCGCCTCGTCTATCAGAATGGAATCCACCTCGTCAATGATCGCGTAATTATATTCCCTCTGCGTGCGGTGCTTCCGGTCGAGCGTGATATTATCCCGAAGGAAGTCAAATCCGAATTCGTGATTCGTGCCGTAGGTGATTTCCGCGTCATAGGCGTCTTTTCGAGACACGGGCCGGAGGAATTTTTCTATAATATGGAAGCTCCCCACCTCGTCTCTTTTTTTATCCAGTTCGCTTCCCTCACCCTTCGGTTCGTTCGTGGCAAGGAATTCAGGATCATACATGTATGCCGCGTCGTGGACGATGCAGGCGGTCTTCATTCCGAGCGCGTGATAGATCTGCCCCATCCAGATGGCGTCCCGGCGAGCCAGATAATCGTTTACGGTAATAACGTGCGCTCCTTTTCCAGAGAGAGCGTTCAGATACACGGGGAGAGTCGCGACAAGCGTCTTTCCCTCTCCGGTCAACATTTCGGCGACTCTCCCCTCGTGAATCACCATGCCGCCCAAAAGCTGAACATCATAGTGGCGTTGTTTTAGAGTACGCTTTGCGGCCTCGCGGACGAGCGCGAAGGCATCTGGAAGAACCTGCTCCAGAGGCATCCCTTTCCCCACTTTTTCTCGCAATTCTTTTGAATGTTCCAAAAGCTCTTCTTTTCCAAGGGACTCAAATTCTTTTTCTTTGGAGTTTATCTCCAAAACCCGTTTCCAATATTTTTTGACTGGGTCGCCTTCTATGAGTTTTTTGATGAATGATTTCATATAAAAGATACCAATATACCTATACAGCCTTGAATTACGAGACCAAATTATTGCCTGAGCTTGTCGAAGGCATACCTACAAAATAAAGCCAAAATGTTACCCTTCGACAGGTCGTTCAGACTCTGAAGAGTCTTCAGACTCGAAGAGCTCAGGGGATAACATTTCGGTAGTTTCGTAATTCAAATCTATACAGGGAGGCCATTTGGCCTCCCTGTATAGTATAGGGCGCAGAAGATTTTTTCCAGTTCAGCAAGGACTTGCCCCTCACTTTTGGAGAATATCGAAGATGTGCGGAGCAATTCTCCAAAAGTGAGGGGCAGCAGTGGTGACCTCCATTTTTTATTTATTGTGAGTGCGCAAATCTGCTACCCGGTTGTATTATATCACAAATATTCATGTTTGTGTCTATCTCAAAATTTCTCATTCCTACGTTCTCAAGAACGTAGGAATGAGAAGTAACATTCGCCGATGACGAATCGCAGACAAACGTGACAAACACCACCACCCCTGCCAAAGGCAGGGGTGGTGGATGGAGGGGAACGTCCGCCGATATCATCGTAGACGTTCACACACTACTCACATTTGAAATCATACCACACAATCTTTCTTCTTGTCAATAAATCCGATGACTGCTTTGTGGTCGCTTATGCCGCTTGCCAAGCGGACACTTGTTGCCCGATACTCTTTCGAAAGAAAAATATAGTCCACCATAAATTTTTTCATACGACGACTCTCCTTCTTGTTTTTGCCCATTCGGTGCAGGCGCATATTCAAACTCGAGACGTATGATTTTGGCACAGCGTCGCGGTATCGCTTTGTAATCTCGCCATAGAGATCATTTACTCCGCGCGGGATATTGAAGTCGCCGCAGAGAATTATTTCCGGAAACTTTTTTAGAACTCGAAAAAGTTCTTTTATGTCTTTTCTCTGGTTGTCGTCAGACATTCCATTTGGGGTCCAGGTGAAGTGAGTGTTGCCGAGAATAAACTTTTTATCCCCCGCGCCCACTTCTACCGCGAGAAGCGCCTGATGGATTGTCGCGCGTTTGTTATTTAAATTATGTTCCTGGAGAGTTCGAGCCGCCTTATAATAGTACACGATTCCCTTTTTCTTCATCGGGAAATGGGAGAAAATCGCGATGCCCCTTTTTTCCCCCCGCACGAGGGTCATGGCGACAAAAAAACGCCGCATTCCCAATATCTTCCCGATATTCGCGGCGTCTTTTTGGAACACCTCATGGAGACAGACGGCGTCCGGCTTCTCGCGCCTTAAAAACGGAATTACGCGTGCGAGATGTTTCTTGCCTTCAATGTTCATGGAAACGAGCTTCATCGCGCTATTGTATCCGGAAAATTTTTTCCGCGCAAATCGAGGGTCCTGCCAGCACCTTTTTACTAGCGCGCCCTCGTTTCCTCCAACAATTTCAAGAGATTCAAGAGTTGCGCCTGGAGCGCGTTTATCTTTTTCTGCGTTTCCTCATGCTCGGGCGCGGGGGTTTGCACTATAGTCGTGGGCGCGGGAACGGATGGAGTGCTCCTTGGAACACTTAAGGCAAGGCGGGTCAGCGGCCCCACGTATCCGCTCTGCGGCAGGATGTTTTTCGCGATCTGATACTTTCGGACTCCGGCCTGGGTGAGCGCGCCGAAGTAGCCGGTTATGGGACCGCTATAGACGCCCGCTTCCGTAAGGCGGGACTGCAGTTCTCGAACATCGCTTCCTCTCATGCCGAGCGTAAGATTTCGCGTAAATGTGAATCCTGATGACGTCGTCGGAGCGCTGACCGGAATAATTCTTTTTTCTTTATTCAGTTCGACGCGAGTTCTCAAACCGACGTATCCCGTCGCAACGATCCCTTTTGTTTTTTGGTAGGATTTCACCGCGCCGAGAGTCATCTCATCAAATAACCCCGTCGTCCCGCCCGCGTAGAATCCATCTCCCATGAGGCGCTTTTGGAGTTCCAGCACATCTGCGCCCGTATCACCAAAGGCGAGGTCTTCTGTGAAGCGAAATTCCGCAACACCCAACACATCTCCCGCACTCGCTCCAGTTACGAGCTGAGGGGGATTCGTGGTGGTTTGCGGAGTTGGAGTCGGGGAGCTTCCGCCACCTCCTCCCCCACCTCCGCCTCCGCCGCCTACCACGACGACAACCGAGCCGCCTCCGCCAGACGGAGGATTATTTACCGTGACTGTTCTTATCACAGGAATTGCCGCGTTTCCGGAAATGTCCGATACATTGTAAGTTACGGCGTATATTCCCGCGACAGACGCGTTTACCGTGCTCGTTGAAGTTATGTTTGTGGTAATTGTTCCGTCTATGTTATCCGTCGCGGTTGCTCCGGCATCCTCCTACCCGTCACCTACCGTGAGTGTTACCGAAACGGACCCGAGAAGAGTTATGACAGGCGGCGTCGTATCCGGCGCGGATAGCACCCTCCCGGTTCTTATAACTTCTGT
>JAUYPG010000089.1 GCA_030695805.1 Nanobdellota archaeon | reverse complement strand
ACGCGCTTCTCTTCGCGAATCTCCGTTTCATGCGTTTTCGGGTCAATAACAAAGAGGACGTCGGGAATTTTTTTCAGATTTTTTAATCCTTCAAATTTTATCCGCAGTTTTTCCAGTTCTTTTGTGAAGTCCACCTGTTCTTTTTTTGTGTATTTCGCGAGGTCTCCTTTCTCCCGCTTTTCTTTCAGATCAAGATAATATTTCAGGCGTTCTTTCAGCATGCCCCAGTTTGTGAGGGTTCCCCCGAGCCACCTGGTTTTTACGTATGGAAATCCAAATGCTTCCGCGAATGTGTCCACCGCCTCATGGGCGGAAACGCTCGTTCCTACGATAAGGAATACCGCTCCATTCTTCTTTTTTTCTTTCAAAAACTCCACCGCTTTGTCGAGGCGCCTCATGACGAGCTCCGGTTTCAGGATTTCGATCTCGTTTCTTTGCGCGCCTATAAACGCCCGCATCTTGGGGTGGGTTTTGGATTTTTTGTGCCCGTAAATGACTCCGGCGTTCGCGAGCTCAAGAATCATATTTTGGTCTATTTCGATTTGCGTCATAATATCAAAGAATATTACATAAGATATCTTCTTATGTCAAAATTTTTTAACCTCAATATATGGATATCGGATATCCTGAATATTCATTATTATTAGTCGTTGTGCGTTTTCCTCCATCCTTCAATTTTTTTGTGATCTCCTGATAAAAGTATTTTCGGAGCTTTCCATGATTTTCTTTTGTTCGGCTGAAACACTTCAGGCCGTGTATAGACCGGATACGAACCCTTCACGTCTTCCAGCGACTCGTATTTTCCAAGGACTCCTGGGATGTGGCGGGAAACGGCCTCTACTACGACCATGGCCGGGAGTTCTCCTCCGGAGAGTACATAATCTCCTATTGATATTTCTTCGTCCGCGATGTATTTCGCGACCCGCTCATCTACGCCCTCATACCTCCCGCATATCAGTATTAAGTGATCATATTTCACGAGACGCTTCGCTTCTTTTTGAGTAAACAGTTTTCCTCTCGTTGAAAATAAAATAATTCTTTTTTTTAATCCTTGATCCTTGATCCTTGATCCTATCTTTTGCACCGCTTTATATATTGGCTCCACCTTCATAACCATGCCCGGACCTCCGCCGTAGGGCGAATCGTCCACAGAGTTGTGCGCGTCGTCTGTAAAGTCCCTAGGATTTATAAAATTAATATGTATGAGTTTTTTCTCCTGTGCTCTTTTCAGAATGGAGGAATCCGCGTACGGCCTCATGCTTTCGGGGAAGATGCTTATGATATGAAACGAAATTATTTGTTTTTTCATTTTAATATCTGGATATCGGATATCCATCAGGATATCCGATATCCTAAACATTGACAACCCCCGTATTGCTACGGGGGCTTGTAAGAGGCGATTTTTATCCTTGTCCTCTTGTGGAGCCCTCGGGCTCCTCGATTTTCAGATTCACCCGGGCATTTGACTTGATCCCCACAATACGGAGGAGCGTTCGAATGGCTTTTGCGGTCGAGCCCTGACGCCCGACAACTTGTCCCATATCCTGGGCGTGTACCCGGAGAGTGAGGAGGACCCCCATCTCGTCAATCTTCCGCTCGATGCGGACATCGTCCGGGTGGTCCACGATGGACCTTACGACAAATTCCAGAAATTCTTTGTCAGCAAAACTATCAGACATGACTTTTTGTGGTATTCCGCGAAACTTCTTTTCGACCTTTTCAGCATCTGGTTTATTCCTGTTCTGTTTTTTCCGTTTGGGGCGCGGAGGCGGGTTCCGCCTTCCTCTCTTTCTTTGATTTCGCGTGGACCGGAACCTTCTTGCCTTTTACAATTTTGTTTTTGATAAGAAGATTCAATACGCTCGGTGTGGGCTTCGCGCCAGCTCCTATCCAGTAAAGAATTTTTTCTTTGTCCAGGCGAGCCGTTTTTTCGTACGGATTCACCCATCCTACGTCATCAACATTTTTTCCGTTGAGCTTTGATTTTTTTTCGGCAACAATGACACGAAGATGCTTTTGGTGCTTTTTTCCTGTTTTTTTGAATTTTATTGCCAACATATCCTTTGTACCTTACAAGATAAAGATAAAATCGTCAACTTTTTGCCATCCTTTCGGCCTCCTCGAGCTTCAGAGAGAGCACTTTTGAGACGCCGTCTTCCCCCATGGTCACGCCATAAAGGATGTCTGCGTATTCCATGGTAATGCGGTTGTGCGTTACGATGAGAAATTGCGTTTTATCCGAGAATTTGGTTACGAGCTCCGCGAATCTGCGGGCGTTTTCGTCGTCGAGCGCCGCGTCTATCTCGTCGAGAATTAGAAACGGCGGCGGGCTTACCCAGATGAGGGCAAAGAGAGCCGCGAGCGATACCAAGCTTTTTTCCCCGCCGGAGAGCATGTCCAGGTTGTGTATCTTTTTTCTCGGTATGTTCACTTCAAATTCAATCCCCCCCTTTTCTTCGCCCCCCTCCTCCATGTTTTCAATTTTTAGTTTCGCTTTCCCACCTTCAAACATAATGCCGAAATAAGAATTGAAGGCCTCG
>JAUYPG010000074.1 GCA_030695805.1 Nanobdellota archaeon | reverse complement strand
GCGGCATCCTGATGAGGTGAAATTCGCGAAGACGATTGAAGAGGATTTGGGCCGCCGCGATTTTACGATAAACGCGATGGCGTTGAAGCTTGAAGCGCGAAACGTGAAACATGAAACATCTGAAGAAGATAAATGTTCCATGCTTCATGCTTCAGGTTTCACGGTTACTGACCCATACGGCGGGCAGGCGGATTTGAAGCAGAAGCTTATCAGGGCGGTGGGGAAGCCGGAGGAGAGATTTCAAGAGGATGCGTTGCGCTTGATGCGGGCGGTGCGGTTTGGGGCGGAGTTGGGTTTTGAAATAGAAGAGAAGACCGCGGGTGCGATTGCAAAACTTTCAGATGGCTTGAAACATATTGCTATTGAGCGTATTCGTGATGAATTTGTGAAACTTATTATGGCCGGGGCCAACACGAATGACACGAACGCGGCACGAACAACACGAACTTTATTTTCCATTGGAGCGGCAAGAGGAACACAGATATTAGAGGATTTTGGTTTGCTGAAACATATTATTCCGGAACTTCGGGAAGGGATTGGATGCGGACAGAATCTTCACCATATCTATACGGTCTGGGAGCATAGTTTGCGGGCCTTGGATTATGCCGCGGCACAGAAGTATGGTCTTGAAATTCGGCTTGGGGCTTTGTTTCATGACGTTGGAAAGCCGCGGGCGAAGCGAGGAGAGGGGAAACATTCCACTTTTTACGGGCATGAGGTGGTGGGGGCTCGGATGGTGAAGAAGATCATGGAACGGCTGAAATTTTCCCGCGAGGTCTCGGAGAAGGTTACGCATCTCGTTCGGTACCATATGTTTTTCTATAACACCGGGGAGGTTTCGGACGCCGGAGTTCGTCGCTTTCTCGCGCGCGTGGGGGTCGAAAATATTGATGACCTTATAAAAATTCGGGAGGCAGACAGAATCGGGTCCGGAGTGCCGAAGGCGAAGCCGTATAAAATCAGGCACCTTCTTTTTATGATTGATAAGGTTCGTCGCGACCCCATTACTCCTAAAATGTTAAAGGTGAACGGCGAGGACATCATGAAGATTCTTGATATTCCGCCCGGGCCTAGAGTGGGATGGGTCTTGTCCGCGCTTATGGATGAGGTGCTTGAGGAACCGAAACGGAATACGATTAAGGATTTAGGATTAAGGATTAAGGAATTTGGGAAATTTACAGACGGGGAGTTGCGGGAATTGGCGAAGCGTGGCAAGGAGAAAATTGAGGAAGCGGAGACGGGCGCGGAGGAGGAGATGAAGAAACGACATCATGTTTAAAATTTTTAATTATGGTGATTTTGTGGGGGTGGCGGGCGTTGATTTGTAAGGGGCTTCACTTTTTCCCCCGCTTTGTGTATTTTGAATAAGGGACTTTTCTATCCTTACACCAGAGACGCATAGGAGGTGCGGCATGAAATATAAGGCGCTTTCTCGCAAGGAGGAGGCGGGTCTCTTTCGGCGGTACAAGGACGGTGATGAGAAGGCGTTTTGTCTGCTTGTTCTCCACAACATGGGGCTTGTTGGAAGTGTTGCGGCGAAGTTTTTGCCACAACAACTCTTTGACGAGCTTGTGAGCCACGGCACAATCGGGCTCATTGAAGCGATTCGCGGATTTGATGAGGGGCGAGGTGTTAGATTCTCATCATACGCCGTGACTGCTATTAGAAGGCACATAGAAAAGGGGATTGGCGATGAGGCATGGGAAGCGGTTCGAGTTCCCGCTTACGCTACAACCGCGCTTTGTTGCGTGAATAGAGGTGATAACGATCTTTCTCCCGAGGCGAGACTTGCCGCGGTTTACGCGGATTTCGCCAAACAAGTGACGCGGATTGACGATGACGTCTCGTCCCGTAACCTACCCGATTTGGACGCGCTCAATCCGTTTCTTGGCGTTGAGAGAAGGGATATGATTGAGAGACTCTTGGAGTGTCTTTCTCTAAGAGAGTGTGATGTGATCAAGGGGCGTTTTGGGCTTGACGGATGCCCTGAAGAGACCATGAGAGAGATAGGGGAGAGTTACGGAACTACTAGGCAGCGCGTTGCTCAGATTGAGGCAACCGCGCTCAGGAAGATGCGCGACCACGCTGCCGCGAACGGCCTGTCGATGATCTAAATCGGCAGGCTTTTTTTGTATTTTTGTGTATAATGTAGATTCCCGCCTTCGTGCGATGCTTTGGCGGGCAGGCCAAAGGTATCCCTCGTCCCGCAATGCGGGACTCGGGCCTTCGGCTCTGAGAGCCTCAGGTCGTTCTGACTCTGAAGAGTCATCAGACTCGAAGAGCTCGAAGAGATGCTCGATTTTCCAATCTCGCTTTGCTCGGAGAAGTCTAGAGAAATCCCTCGTCGCTTCGCTTCTCGGGATGCTCCATTTTCTTACTGCGCTTCGCGCAGAGAAAATGGGCACGGGCCGGAGTATGCCGGTAGTACGCACGATTCGGGTTCGTGTAGACCGGGTTCAATTCCCGGCGGCCCGACAGAAAAATTTGGTGTGGGGGTGAAGGTTCGTTCCGCCAGCTGGCGGAGACCGGGTTCCCCGCCAGAGGCGGGCAGGAATTCCCGGCGGCCCGACATGAGTCCATATGAATCACCTTGCAGGTGGTTTGTTTTGGTTTTACCGCAGGGCTTGATTTTGGAAGTGTGGTGATTGTAAGATAGTTTTTGGAGCGCCCTAAAGCACGTGAAGCGTGCTCGGGCAAAGAAAACTGAAGAAGGAGAAGTGGCATGCGAGTGTTTGATGCGTGGGCATCTCCGATGATGGCTTTTGCGGGGGCCGTCATATATCTTGCCGGAGGATTCTTCGGACTCCCCGCGGACGTGGTTGGTATTGGTTTCGTGTTTTTTGTGCTCGGCGGATTTTGGACATTCGTCGAAAACAATCTGGTGCGAAAGCACTTTGTAGCCCTTTTCGGTTTCGCGCCTTCTCAGTGTCGGGCCGAGAGGGGGCGGCAACTCTCGAGGGTCGAGGCCTTTCTGGAAAATCTCAATAGGCAGATTGCCCATGAGCGGCAAGTGCTTCTTGATATTGACCGGGACATGCCCGAGCTTACGAAGAGCGAGAAGGAAGTCGCTGTCTTCGTTGCCGCTGAGTCCAAAAAGAACCTTGCCTGTCTCGAACGAATGCTCAAGGCCGCGCGTTTCCTCTCTTGGATGGAGGGGTATGTGCTCAACAAAAAGTGAGTTGAGCCGGAACTTTGTTTCCGGCTCTTCGTTTTTGTTTTAAGGATTCGTAAGGTAGAATGGGAGCATGAAAAAAATACGCGTATGCGTCTTGTTTGGAGGGAAAAGCGAGGAGCATGATGTATCCGTAAATTCCGCGGCATCCGTCGTCTCGAATCTCGATCCCTTGAAGTACGATGTTTTGCCGGTCGCGATCTCGCGGGAGGGGAGATGGCTACCGCCGGGAAAGTCGCTCCGGTATCTTGCCGACGGAGCAAAAAAAGAGTTCACACTTTCCATTTCGAAGCGTGACGAGGCGGTTGATCTTCAGAGGTCGCTTGTCGTTTTCGAAAGCGTCACTTCTCCGATTGATGTTGTATTTCCCGTGCTTCATGGGCCATACGGCGAGGACGGGACCTTGCAGGGTTTTTTGGAACTCGTTGGCGTGCCGTTTGTGGGGTCGGATACTTTGGCTTCCGCTCTTGCCATGGATAAACTCATGGCAAAGAAGATTTTTATTGTGGAGAAGATTCCCACGCCGCCTTATTGGTTTTTCCGGCGCGGCGATACACGCGAGTCGGCCAAGGTCTCTATTCCTTGCGTTGTGAAGCCCATGAATTCCGGGTCAAGCGTGGGGATCGCGATTGTGAAAAAGCGGTCTGAATTTCTTTCCGCGCTTCGGACGGCGCTCCAGGCCGACCGGAAGGGAGAGGCGCTTGTCGAGAAATTTATCTCCGGACGCGAGATTACGGTTCCTGTTTTGGGGGAGGAGGTTTTGCCCGTTGTCGAGATCCGTCCCAAAAAGAAGGGGGCATGGTTTAACTATGAGGTCAAATACAATTCTGACCTTGTGGATGAGATCGTGCCTGCTCCTCTTTCCTTTTCGGTTACAAAAAGGGCTCAGGAACTGGCGCTCCGCGCTCATCACGCCTTGAAGTGCCGGCATATTTCCCGGACGGACATGATTATTGAAGAGAAGACCGGAAAGCCGTATGTTCTTGAAGTGAACACTATGCCCGGGATGACATCCGCGAGCTTGCTCCCGAAGGCCGCGAAGGCGGCAGGGATTTCTTTTCCCGATCTTTTGGACCGGCTTATTCAGATGGCGCTCCAAACTAGAAACTAGAATCTAGAATCTAGAATATAGAAGTAGTATAATTTGACGCATGGAAGCGCTTGCCAACATTTTGGGTTTTCTCATTACGATCGTTCTTATGTTTGGGCCAATTATTTGGTTTTTTCACGCGACCGAGGTGTTTGCTTTTATTACTGGATGCATCGGCGGTATATTCGAGGAGACGACGAATAAGAAGGGAATCTTCTGAAATTATTAATTACTAATTACTAATTTCTAATTACTAATTTTTATTGAACTCCGTATGATTCAGATTTATCAGCGCATGGTGAAAGACCGGAAGATGCGGACGCTTGAAAAATACCATATCGGCTCCTGGGTATACGTCGAAAATCCTTCTCCTGAAGAGCTCGAATCCCTTTCGAGTGAGCTTTCTCTTGATAACGGACTTCTTTTGGATGGCATTGACCCGTACGAAGTTCCGCGCCTTGAGGTGAAAGACGGGACTTTGTACGTCTTTGCCAGAGTCCCTCATGAAACCGGGGAGGAGACCGTAACTTCTCCAGTGCTTTTTGTGATTCACGAACATTATCTAGTAACCGTATCTCTCCGAGAGCTTTCTTTTTTTACTCCTTTTCGGAAGGGGGAGGAGGACCTTCACACAACCCAAAGGACTAAGCTTTTTTTGCAGATGTTCGCCTCCGTGAACCGCGTCTATCGGAAGAGCATGACCCGCATGAACCGCGATGTGCGGAGCGCGGGCGTGCGTCTCGAAGAGATCCGAAATAAAGACATTATTCAATTTGTGCGTTTCGAGACCTCTTTGAACGATTTTTTGAGCTCTCTCGTGCCCGCGCAAAATGTTCTTACCAATCTTCTTTCCGGCAATCTTCTTAAGCTCTATGAGGAGGACCGAGATCTGGTCGAGGATCTTTCCCTTACGACAAGCGAACTTATCGAGTTTTCAAAATCCAACTTGAAGACGATCGTAAATATCCGGGAGGCATATTCAACCATCATGACGAATAACCTAAATCGGGTGATCAAGCTTTTTACTTCGGTTACCGTACTTCTTACCATTCCTACCATGATCGCGAGTTTGTACGGAATGAACGTGAATCTGCCTTTCGCGGACTCCCCGCACGCTTTTTTCTGGATCATCATTTTTACTTCGGGAATTAGTTTCGCTCTCATCCTTCTTTTCGCGCGTAACCGGTGGCTTTAATTTGTAGATTCGGATCGGTTTCCTTTTTTCCCGTCAAGATCTCTCGAATCCGCTTCTGGTCGGGCTTTCCGAGGTTGTCCACATCTCCTTTATTTTTTCGGGGTATAATAGATATTCAAGTTGATGACTCACTTATTTTCTTTAATTTTTTATGTCCATAGAACACATTGAGAAGCGGGATGGTCGAGTTGTCGCCTTTGACCGCGCCCGGATCGAACGGGCGATCGAGAAGGCGTGTCTCGCGACGCATACGCCGCATACTCCCGAGCTTTTGCGGTCGCTTGCCGGAGGGGTCATCCAGCGGATGAAGCAGAAATTTTCCGATTCGACGCCAACGGTCGAGAATGTGCAGGACCTGGTTGAGCGCGTGCTTGCCGAGGAGGGCTTTTTTCATGTCGCGAAGTCGTATATTTTGTATCGCAAGGAGCATGAAAGGGCGCGCGAGGAGCGCGAGCGGGAGCTTTCTCTCCGTCAGGCCCTGTACGCCGCGCGCGACGGGCGGATTGAACACATTAAAAAACGCGACGGGCGTATCGTGGATTTTGATCCCGTGAAGATTGAACGGGTGATTGAGAAGGCGTGCGCCGCGACCGGGGTTTCCGCCTCTTCTGTTGTTATTGGAACAATCACGGATCGCGCGGTGGAAGATATCGAGGCAAGGTTTCTGGGCTCCATTCCCACCGTGGAAGACGTTCAGGATGTTGTGGAGCGCAAAATTGCGGAGCACGGCCTTTTTGACGTTTCAAAGGCGTACATTCTTTACCGCAAGGAGCGCGAGCGGATCCGGGAGGAAAAACAAAAGGAGCTTTTGGAAAAGATTGAAAAGAGCGAGATCCATGTCGTGAAGCGGGATGGGACGACTGTTCTTTTTGATGTCCGCGAGATTACGGAGTTTTTTCTCGGGGTATGCCGGGGATATGAGGATCGGGTGTCTCTTTCCGAGATTATTGAAGAGGCGAAAAAAAATCTTTATGACGGCATTTCAACGAGCGATATCAATAAGGCGATTATCATGGTGCTTCGGGGGCGCATTGAGCGGGACCCCATGTATTCTCAGCTTTCCGCGAAACTTCTTTTTAATGATCTCTACAAAGATATTTTCGGGGTGGGAGAGTTTGAGGAGGGATTTTCGGACGCGTATCGGGGTTCGTTTGAGGAGGCGATCCGAAAGGGGGTTCGATGCGGACGCCTTGAGTCCCGGATGCTTGCCTTTGATTTCGGTCTGCTTGCTCGAGCGCTTTGTCCGGAGCGGGACGGTCTTTTGAAATACCTCGGCGCCCAGACCCTCTATGACCGGTATTTTCTTCGGGACTATGAACAAAGGCACCTTGAGGCGCCCCAGCATTTTTGGATGAGGGTCGCGATGGGTCTTTCACTTGACGAGCCCGAGCGGGAGCAACGGGCAATCCAGTTTTACAACGTGATGTCAGGCCTTTATTATGTGCCTTCGACGCCCACTCTTTTCCACGCAGGGACCAAGCATCCGCAGATGAGCTCCTGTTTCCTTACAACCGTGGAGGATGATCTTCATCATATTTTCAAGTGCGTCGGCGATAATGCCCAACTATCCAAGTGGTCCGGGGGCGTCGCGAACGATTGGTCGAATCTCCGCGGCACAGGGGCAATGATCAAGTCCACCAATGTCGGAAGCCAAGGAGTCATTCCCTTTTTGAAAATCGTGGACGCCACGACCGCGGCCATCAACCGCTCGGGCAAGCGGCGGGGGGCGACTGCCGTTTATCTCGAGACCTGGCACTATGACATTGAAAGTTTTCTTGAACTTCGAAAAAATACGGGAGACGACCGTAGGCGCACGCACGACACGAACACCGCGAATTGGATTCCCGATCTCTTTATGGAACGCGTGCGGGACGACAACGAGTGGACGCTCTTTTCTCCGGACGAGGCGCCTGATCTGCATCATATGTATGGCAAGGCATTCAAAGCGAGGTATGAGGAGTATGAACAGATGGCGGACCAGGGGAAGGTGAAGCTTTGGAAGCGGATGCGGGCGAGGGACCTTTGGCGGAAGATGCTGACCCAGCTCTATGAGACCGGACACCCCTGGATTACGTTCAAGGACGCGTGCAATATCCGAAGTCCTCAAGATCACGCGGGAGTGATCCACAGTTCGAATCTCTGCACCGAGATTACCCTGAATACTTCCCGAGACGAGACCGCGGTCTGTAATCTGGGGTCCGTGAATCTCTCAAGCCACATCAGAGGGAAGATGCTTGACCGGGAAGAGCTCGCAAGGACGGTGCGCGTGGCAGTGAGGATGCTCGATAACGTGATTGATCCCAATTTTTATCCGACTTCGGAGGCGAAGCATTCGAATCTTCGGCATCGGCCGATCGGGCTCGGGGTCATGGGGTTTCAGGACGCCCTCTACCTGATGGATATGCGCTTTGACAGCGAGGAGGCGGTTCTTTTTTCTGATGAGTTTATGGAGTTTATTTCGTATCACGCGATTCTCGCCTCCTCCGAACTCGCGAAAGAGCGGGGAACGTACAAAACGTATTCCGGCTCCAAGTGGGACCGGGGAATATTCCCGAATGACACGGTAAAACTCCTGGAAGAGGAGCGGGGATTTTCCACTCATCTTGATCTTCGGGAGCGCATGGACTGGACGCCTGTCCGAGAACACGTGCGGAAATATGGCATGCGGAATTCGAATTGCATGGCGATTGCCCCGACGGCCACAAACGCGAACATCAACGGATGCGTGCCTTCCATCGAGCCGATCTACAAAAATGTCTATACCAAGTCCAATTTCAGCGGGGAGTTTACGGTCATCAACGAATATCTTGTCCTGGACCTGAAGGCGCTCGGGCTTTGGGACCAGTCCATGCTTGAACGGGTGAAGTATTACGACGGGAGCGTGCAGGCCATAGAAGAAATTCCGGAGGCAGTCCGGGCCCGGCACAAGGAGGTGTTTGAGATTGACTCCCTTTGGCTTTTGAAGCACGCCGCCTATCGCGGGAAATGGATTGACCAGAGCCAGTCCCTTAATATCTTCACGAATACCAAGTCCGGCAAGGCGCTCTCTGATGTATATATGTCCGCGTGGAAGATGGGGCTGAAAACAACGTATTATCTCCGGACTCTTGCCGCGTCCGGCATTGAGAAGAGCACTCTTGATATCAGCAAGAAGTATGAGGAGACCCCTTCGCGGGAGAAGGCGCCTTTGGAGGCCCAGGCGGTTTTCAGCCCTGGCGCGCAGGTGATTGGGGAGGTGTGCGAGTCGTGCGAGGGATAGAAACGGAAATGGTCATGCAAGAAGAAAAGAAGATATTAAATTGCAGTGTTA
>JAUYPG010000066.1 GCA_030695805.1 Nanobdellota archaeon | reverse complement strand
AGAACTGGAGCATTTGAAATGGATTCAAGAAACGTATGGAAAAGAAGAAATTAAAAAAGTCCTTTCCCGCCGGTTGGAGACCGAAATATATCCCGAATCGCGCCGCTTGGCACAGGTTCTTTTTTCGGTGTCCAGTTTTCGAAAATCTCGGTAACTTCTTTCCATGGTATACGAATCAGCATTAACGGAAAAAGCGAAAAAATTATTCTCGCAGCTCGGCAAGCTCAAGAAATTTTATCTTGTGGGAGGAACGGCGCTTGCCTTACAGATTGGCCATAGAATCTCGGTTGATTTCGATTTCTTTTCTGAAGAAGAGCTGCCGGCCGATCTCTTGCGCAAAGTTCGCCGGACATTTCCAAACGCGCCGGTAAAAACCACATATCATGTTCCGGAACAATTGAATATCCTTGTGGATGGGATAAAAACAACGTTTTTTTATTATCCGTATCCTCTTATCGAGCCAACCATCATGTATAAGTGGAATTAGGACAAGTTATTGAAATTGCGCGAAAAAAATTCGACGGGGACTTCAATGCCCGCTTGTTTTTAGGACAGCTCGTTTCGATATCCGACGTGCAAACACTGGACATAGATTTCCTCCGCGATCCCGTAGAGAGAAAAACTATAGAAAAATTTCTTGCAGACGCCGTTCGGAAATTCCAAAATACTTTTTGAAAAGAAGACGGGGTCCGATATCCTTGTTTTGACCTTTACACGCGTTTCGGCTACATTAAAAGCATCATTATGAAACTGAAAAAACTCCAACCCGAATGTAATTTAGCGACCGTGCGGGACGGGCGTGGGGGAATTTTTACCTTTTACCCGGAGAAGCCCGTGGTTGAGTTTAATTTCCAGTTCATAAACAAAAACGCGGTGCGGGGGAATCACTTTCATCCTGAATTTGACGAGTACTATCTTTTCACCAAAGGAAACGGCGTCATGGTTTCGGATGCGGACGGCAAGGAGGAGTTTCTTTTTGTGGGAAAAGGGGATGTTATTTTTATTCCCCAAGGCGTCTCCCACGTAACATACGCTATTACTGACATTGAATATGTTACCTTTCTCACAAAAAAGTGGAACGATTGCGAAAAGCCGATTGTTCATGTGGATTTGGGAATGGGGAAAAAATAATATTTGATAACTGACATTTAACACCTGACCACAATGACCAAAGTACAATTTGGAGTACTCGGCACATCCCGCGTCGCGGAAAAGAGCGTCATGCCCGCAATACTTTCTTCCGAAAAATCGGAGCTTGGAATGATTGGAAGCAGAAATCCGGAAAAAGCAGCCGAAGTCGCGAAGAAATTCGGTTGCGATAGTTTCGGAACATACGAAGATGTTTTGCGAAATAAGGAAATAGACGCGGTCTATATTTCCCTCCCCCCAGCGTTTCAGGAAGAGTGGGCAATAAAAGCCGCGGAAGCCGGGAAGCACGCGTATATTGAAAAACCCGCGGCTACATTGTATGCGTCCGCAAAGCGCATGGTAGAGACCGCGAGAAAAAATAATGTGCGCCTGATTGAGGGCCTCATGTTTCGCTACCATCCGCAAAACGCGCGGGCAAAAGAACTCATCAGGGAAGGGGTGCTTGGGGAGCTTTTGCAATTTGAGGGATGCTTCGGCTTTGCCATGCCCGAAAAAGAAACAAATATGATGAGGCAGGAGGCAGGAGGAGGGTGCCTGAATTATTGCGGCGTGTATCCTATTGCCGCGAGCCGCATGGTCTTTCAGGAGGAACCGATAAGCGTGTACTGCAAATTAAATATTGACGCTGAAAGCGGAGTAGATACGGAAACACGGATACTTTTGGAATTTTCGGGCGGCAAAACCGCTTTTGCTTCCTCATATTTCGGGAGTTACTACCAATCAACATACGCCGTGTTGGGAACAAAAGCGCACATCCGCATGAAGCGGGCATACGCTGTGCCGAGCAATATGGAAACAAAGATGTTTCTCGACAAAGATGACAAGGTGGAAGAAATAGTATTTCCGCCCGCAGACCACTTCCGGCTCATGATTGACGAATTTTGCGAAGAAATCGCAAAAGGCGCGGCAAGCGAAAAGGACTATGAAGGGGATGTGCTGGGGCAGGCCCGCGCGCTTCAGGCCGTGAAACTTTCCGGCAAAGAGGGGCGCGTGGTAAATCTTTTAGAAGTTGAATAAGATACGATTGAGTGACAAGGACATGAAAGCCGTCTCAAAAAAAATCGCGATAGAGTTATATAAGAAAGTGTATCTAATCCGTAGCGCGGAACGGGGAATTATCAATAACTACAAAAGAAACGTAATGAAATCGCCGATGCACATGTCAATGGGCGAAGAAGCGATTATCGCGGGAGTGTGCCAGGCCCTTCGACGGCAGGATCAGGCGCTTGGCACATATCGAAGTCACGGCTTGTATTTGGCAAAAACCGGAGAAACCGACGGATTTTTCGCGGAAATGTATGGGAAGGCCTCCGGCAACGCGGGAGGGAAGGCCGGCTCGATGTTCTTGTCCAGACCAAGCGCGGGACTCGTGGGGGTATCAGCCGTGGTCGCCACCACCATACCGGTCGCCGCTGGAGTGGCGTATGCCAATAAGGTAAAAAGGAACGGGAAGATAACCACGGTCTTTTTTGGCGACGGCGCCATTGAGGAAGGTGCGTTTTGGGAGAGTTTGAATTTCGCGTGCCTGAAAAAGGTGCCGCTTCTTTTTGTCTGTGAGGATAATGGTTTCGCGATACATGCCGGCGAGGCCGCCAGGCACGGATACAAATCAATCGCCGACATTGTGGGAAAATTTGAAAGCAACGTGTTTACGAGTTCATCAACCGACCCGGAGGTTATTTTCGAAATCGCCACGAAGGCGATCAATATGATCAAAAAGACCAAAAAACCAAGCTTTTTGCATCTCAAATACTATCGGTATCTGGAGCACGTCGGGGTCGGCGAGGATTTTGCCGTGGGCTACCGCCCGAAAAGCGAATTCAAAAAATGGATGAAAGCCGATCCGATGAAATTAATGCGCGGAAATCTTTTGAAGAAAGGCATACGAGAAGAAGCGATTATGCAATTGGAAAAGATAATAGACAAAAAAGTTGAACGGAGCATCTCCCTGGCCGAGAATGCCCCCGACCCCGCAAAATCCGAGCTGTATAAAAACGTATTTTATGAAAAAGGGTAGATATATAACCTACAAAGACGCGCTTCGGGAAGCCCTCTTGCAGGAGATGGAAAGAGATCACCGGATTTTTGTCTATGGACTTGGCGTGCCTGACCATAATGCCATATTCGGCACCACCAAAGGGTTGCTGGAGAAATTTGGCCCGGAGCGCGTTTTCGATACGCCACTCTCGGAAGACGCGATGACCGGAGTCGGATTGGGCGCCGCTCTAAATGGTCTGATTCCGGTTCATCACCATATTCGGGTTGATTTTTTACTTTTGGCCTTTAATCAGCTTGCGAACATGGTTTCTGTTTGGCGCTATGCCTCAGGCGGAAGAGTGAAAGTCCCCTTTGTGATACGGGCGATTATCGGCCGGGGCTGGGGACAGGGCGCGCAACATTCAAAGTCAACGCAGGCCGTTTTCGCGCACATACCAGGGCTGAAAGTGGTCATGCCCTCTACGCCACGAGACGCAAAGGGCCTCCTTGTCTCGGCACTGCGGGATGACAATCCGGTTATTATTTTCGAGCACAGGTGGCTCTATGATCAGGAGGGCGAGGTGCCTGAAGAGTCCTTTACGACTCCTTTGGGCAAGGGCAGTATTTTGCGGAAGGGAAAAGATATAACTGTGGTAGCAACGTCCTGGATGAATGTTGAGGCTCACCATGCTTCGGAAATCCTAAAGCAAAGGGGAGTGAGCGTAGAAATTGTGGACCCGCGGACAATCTATCCGCTCGATGAAAAAATCATTGTTGATTCGGTGAAAAAAACCGGACATTGCATCGTCGCGGACAATGGCTGGCTGAACTGCGGCTTTAGCGCCGAGGTGGCGGCTGTGGTTTCAAATAAATGTTTTGGCGAGCTGAAGTCCCCGGTGGAAAGGATAGGGTTTCCAGCCACACCCTGCCCCATGGCAAGAGTTTTGGAAAACGAATTTTACCCCAACGCGGCCGATATCGTGCGGGTCATCGAGAAAAAATTAAAATTGGAGCCGTCCGACCTTTCCGGGGAAATTTTTTACAGCTACGAGAAAAGATTCAAGGGACCTTTCTGAAATGAGTTCTGGAAACAATGAAGAAATTTTTACACGGTTATGGCGGCTTCTTTTTACTCACGGTCATCGTGTTTGCCGCGGCGATATATGTCAATCTGCCCCGCATGCTCTTGGCGAAAGATGGGGGAGACAGCAGTTGGTACATGGCGATGGCCGAGGGCCGGATAGGCGAAGTCATTGAGCCGTACTCCGCCCGCTTTCTCCATACATTTCTCGCGGGCTGGCTTGCTAATCACTTTTCTTTGGGTGTGGCTTTCAGCTTCCTCCTCGTGGCGGTTATTTCGCTCCTTGGCTTCTTTCTCATAAACGGCGTCATCTTAAAAAAAGCAGTACGTTCGCCGCTCCTCTTGGCTTCGTTTTTCCTCTTGCCATACTTTGTTCTTATCCTAAGAAGAAATATCCAGCCCGACGCTCTCAATATATTTTTAACCGCCTTATTTTTTCTATTCCTGTTTTATAAAAAAGAAAGCGCGAGCTTTTTGATTCTTTTCCTGCTTTTCTTAAATCGTGAGACAACGATTCTGCTTGGCCTCGTCCTCATCGTTACGTACTGGCTCCGTCGGAAAAAACTTCTGGCCGCAACGGCGCTTATTGTCGTGCTAATCTCGATGGGCACAAGCGGTTTTATAAGCGGTATCGGGCAGCCGAACACGCATAATGTGAGCACCTCCGTTTTTATGCTCCTGAAGTTTGCGTACCACTCCGTCGTAAACGTTTTAGGTCTCCGGCTTTGGGTGAGCGGGTATGATTTTTGCGCGCCGATTTTTAAGTTGATCCTGCCGCCGTTCAATTTCCTTGGGACTATTAAAGAAGCCGGTTTTTGCGGCTTTGATCCCTCTTTGCCGCTGAAAACCCTGATTGCCCTCCTTTCCACGTTTGGTATTGCGCCGGTTGTTTTTGCCCGCATTTTTTTGAAGGAGGGCCGGAAAATATTTGCGCGTCTTCCCGTCTGGACTTCGGTGGCCATTACTTCCGGCATTCTTCACTATCTCATAAGTGTGCCAGCCGGGACGGGCATTCAAAGAATTGTCGGGTACGGCTGGCCGGTTTTTTTGCTCGCCACTCCGTTTTTGGCGGCAAAATTTTTTGAAATTGACAGGAAATGTATCATCAAACTTTTATCAGTTCAACTTTTTGTCGCATGGCTGCCGTTTGTCCTGAAGGAGGCCTCTATGGAACGGACCGCCACCCTTACAATTACACTCTGTATTATTTTGGCGGCATACTGGTACGCCATGAGGATAGTAGGGGCGCAGGAGATAAGGCGTGCGCCGGTTTTCGAAGAATGAAAAATCTAAAAGCCAACATTTCGGCCCGCACAATCGGATTGCTCATCGGGCTCATTTCAACCGCCGTTTTGGCCGTCGCCGTCACGCGGCCCCATTTGAATTTTTCATTCTTCGTCCAATTGCTTTTTGACGATGCGAAAGAATTTGCCGATACGGGCATCATTACTTCCGACTTCATGCCCTCGGGGTACGCCGGTTTTTTGGGGTCATGCATAAAGATTGGCGGAACGAACGGAATCCCCGCGTGTCAAACCTTTATATATGCCGGGATTCTCCTCACCACTTTTTTGTTTTTACGCCTTCGGGGCGTCCAAAACGTTTTATTGCTGTTCCCAATTCTGGCGATCGCTCTTCACCCCGTGCTTCTCCTAAACGTCTGGCGGATTCATGATGGCAACCTGACCATACTCCTCCTCTTCGGATTTTTGGCCGCGGGTATCTCCTCCGCGCGACGCGGCAACACATGGAGCATTATTGCCTGCGGTATATCTCTGGGCCTCCTTATTACCGTGCGGCAGAACGCGATCCCCCTCCTCGTCCCCGCGCTTCTTCTTCTTTGGAGCGGAAACGCCCGGAAAAACATATGGAGAGCAACCACCCTCTTTTTAGTGAGCGCGTTTGTGGCAATGGCGGTTGTAAATATCACCACAAAACAAACGATTTTTTCCTTCGGCAGGCAGGGTCCGTACAATTTTTTCGCGGGCGCGAATGAATATGCCGCGCCGTATCTCCTGAAGGACTATAGCGCCGAACAATCCCTGGGAAAGGCCCTTCGGGCAAGAGGATTTTCTTCCGCCGCCGAATCGTTTGAAGGATGGTCGTCCGTCCCCTCGGAAACGTACACAAAACTGGCGCTGAAATACATAGAAAACCATCCGGTTCAGTACGTGAAGTTGACCGCCCTGAAGCTTTTTACCCTTCTCAGGCCGGGGTATCACATGACGGAAAATTTTACATGGGACTCCGTGGAAGGCCTGAAACGGTTTTCGAAAATAATTCTTGCGGCCCCATTCTTTATCTGGGTGTTTTTCGTATATAAAACAAGGGATGATTTTTTTGACAGAGAATTGTTTTTCGTATTTCTCGCGGTGGTCCTGTACGTCCTGCCCTTCCTTGCGGCGAACGCCGATCCGCGCTATCGTTTTCCCTTGGACATTATTTGTATAGCCGATTCGTTTTGTCGGGCGAAAAAGCTTTCGTCGCGCAAACGCCTCCTTGCATGAAGAATCAAAATCTCGATATCGTGATACCGGTGTACAACGAGGGAGAAAACATTCTGGACCTCTTTCGCGCGTTTGAAAAAGAGGTACAAACGCCGTTCCGCGTCTTTGTGTGCTATGATTTTGACGAAGATAATACGCTCTCGGTGCTAAAAAATGAAACTTTTGATTTTGAAATCGTACCGGTAAAAAATCGCGGCAAGGGGGTACAGAGCGCCATTATGAGCGGGCTCGACATGACGAACGCTCCGGCGGTGCTTGTTCTTGGCGCGGACGAGGCAAATAACGCGAGCATGATTGATGGCATGTACGCAAAACTCAAGGAAGGAAATGATATTATTGTGGCAAGCCGTCTTGCGAAAGGAGGAGAAATGAGCGGGGGTCCGCGCCTCAAATCACTTGTGGTGCGTCTGGGGTCGTTCATTTTACATCGCCTCGCGGGAGTGCCGGCCACGGATGCGACGTACGCGTGGAGGATGTTTTCAAGAAGGGTTCTTGATATGATACAAATTGAGTCAACCGAGGGATTTACATACGCGATAGAACTTTTGGTAAAATGCCATCGCCTGAAGTGGCCCGTGGCGGAGGTCCCGGCGCGCTGGATTATGCGGAAATCCGGGCAGAGCCGCTTCAACTTAAAAAAATGGTTTCCGCACTATGCGAAATGGTTTTTTTACGCTCTTGCCACCTCGTATTTGAGAAAATCTCCGGGAACGGTACAATTGAAACCCGGCAGAAGCGCGGATCGGATCATGCCCATAGGGTGACATCACTATAACATTCAACATGAAAAACCCGGAACTCGACATCGTAATGCCCGTGTACAATGAGGGAGAAAATATCCTCGACACGCTGAATGTTTTTGAGCGTTCCATAAAAACTCCGTTCCGGCTTTTTATTTGTTACGACTTTGATGAGGACAATACGCTCGTGGCGCTCAAAAAAGCCAGGTATGATTTTGAAATAATACTGGTAAAAAATCAGGGAGTCGGAGTGCACGGCGCCATCATGACCGGTTTCAAGACGAGTAAAGCGCCCGCCATTTTAATGTTCCCCGCCGACGAATCCTACAACGCCGTAATCATTGACGCCATGTATTCGAAATTGAAAGAAGGAAACGACGTTGTCGGCGCGAGCAGATTTATGAAAGGAGGTTTTATGAAGGGCGGCCCGCTTGTAAAATCGTTTATCGTGCGGGCGGCTTCGTTTGTCCTCCGGAGGATTGTCCGTTTCCCCGCAAGCGATGCGAGCTATGCGCTAAGAATGTTTAGCAGACGCGTTCTCGACACCGTGGAAATTGAGTCCACTGCCGGCTTCACCTATGCGATAGAACTTTTGGTGAAGTGCCACCGGCTCGGGTGGGGCATTGCAGAGGTGCCGGCAAAGTGGCTCGTGCGCGAAAAGGGCAAAAGCCGTTTCAATCTGAAAAAATGGCTTCCTCATTACGCCCAATGGTTTTTTTACGCGCTGGAAACGGTGTACGGAAAAAAGGGGCCGGAAACAGTTCCGGTAAAGGCAACGGACAACTTCACATCAAAAGTTGTTACGCGTTGTGAAATATGCGGTTACGCGCCGCTTCTGCCGATTTTATTTTTAGGATACTTGCCCTTGGTTAATGATTTCCGTCCGATCGGCGAACGCCCCAAAGAAGAAGCAAGCTATCCCGCGGAAATTGTATATTGCGACCGGTGTCATCTTGTTCAGTCAGGGCTTATTATCAACTCGAAAATTATTTTCCCGGCCTCGCACCCGTATGTCTCCGGCGCCACAAAAATATTGCGGGATAATTTCACGGAGTTGTATCGCGAATGCGTGGGAATGTTCGCGCTCGGGCCCGACGATCTCATAGTGGACATCGGCTCGAACGACGGAAACTTGCTTTCCAATTTCAAAGACCGCCACAAGGTACTGGGGGTTACCCCCGAAGACATGGGGCGTGTCGCAATCGAAAAGGGAATCCCGACGATTTTGGACTATTTTTCAAAAGAGGTCGCCTCGCGCATCGCGAAAGAATACGGCGCGGCGAAAATCGTTACCGCGACGAACGTATTCGCGCACATGGATAATGTGAATGAAGTCGTGGAATCCATCCTTGCCATATTGAAAGATGACGGCCTATTCATAAGCGAATCCATCTATCTGCCGGAGCTCATCAGGTTGAATCAATTCGACACCGTGTACCATGAACACTTGAGGCATTATTCGCTTCACAGCCTGGGGTATCTTTTGGAGATGCACGGGTTAGAAATAATTCACGCGAAAAAAATTTCAAGCCACGCCGGCTCAATACGAGTGTATGCGTCAAGAAAGGGAAGGCATCGGGTGATGGATACGGTCGCGCCGCTTCTTGAGGCCGAAAAGAACTCCGTTCTGCAGAAAAAAAATCTCCTTGATTTTCGAAAAAGAACAACGTTGGCAAAACTCGAACTCGCTTCGATTCTTTTCGAAATTAAAAAAGAGAGAAAGCAAGTGTATGGCATTGGCGCCCCCTGCCGAGGCACAACGCTCATCCATTGTGTCGGCATTGATGAGGAAACTGTCGGGTGCGTTCTTGAAATGAAGGGTTCCAACAGGATAGGGAAGTACGTACCGGGAACAATGATCCCGGTTTTGGAAGAGTCTAGGTTGTACGCGGACCAGCCGGAATACGCACTCATTTTCTCATGGCCGGTTGCGGACGAAATTATCCCGAAGCTCAAAGAAAAAGGATTTCGAGGTAAATATATCGTGCCGTTGCCCGCGCCACGGATACTTGATTGACAAAACAGCGTCCATCACGTTACATATAATAGAAAAATAAAAATGAAATACGATCTCTGCATTATAGGAGGCGCCGGACACGTAGGGCTTCCCCTGGGGGTGGCTTTCGCGAATAGCGGCATGAGGACGGCAATCCTTGACGTGAACGAAGAAGCCCTGCAAACAATCAGGTCAGGCAAATTTCCGTTCAAAGAAAAGGACGGCGACGCGGCATTACAATCAGCCCTCAAGCAAGGGCTTTTATTTGCGAGCAATTCTCCGGAGGTAATCAGCGTTTCTAAATTTGTGATCATCGTTGTCGGCACGCCGATTGACGAGTATCTGAACCCGAACCACAACATTGTAACGAGATTGCTTGACAGATACCTCGATTATTTTCAGGACGGCCAGATTATCATTTTACGAAGCACGGTGTACCCGGGTACGACCGAAAAAGTTCAGCATTATTTTTCGAAAAAAGGCAAGGACGTAAAACTCGCCACCTGTCCGGAAAGGATTTCCCAGGGGTACGCCCTTGAAGAGTTTAAGATCCTGCCTCAAATTGTTTCGGCCTTTGACGACACCACGTTGGCGGAGGTTTCCGCCCTGTTTAAGAAAATTACATCCGCGGAGATTATTTGCGTTAAACCGATTGAAGCCGAACTCGCGAAACTTTTTACGAACGCCTGGCGGTATATAAAATTTGCCGTCGGGACACAGTTTTTTATGATAGCCCGTGATCACGGTTTAGATTATCACAATATTGAAAGAGCAATGAAGAAAGACTATGCCCGCAACAACGACCTGCCTGCTCCCGGGTTCACTGCGGGCCCCTGTCTTTTGAAAGACACGATGCAACTTGCGGCTTTCACCAATAATAATTTCGCGTTGGGGCACGCGGCGATGCTTGTGAACGAGGGCTTTGTGAACCACATTATTCGGGATTTGAAACGCGAATACGCCGATTCCCTGAAGGACAAAACACTGGGAGTTTTAGGGATGGCATTTAAGGCGGAGAGCGACGACCACCGTGATTCGCTTTCGTACAAACTTCGAAAAATCGCTCATGTTGAGTGCAAGGCGGTCCTGTGCAGCGACCCGTACGTGAAAAACGAAACATTCGTTTCCAGAGACCACGTCTTAAAGCACGCCGACATCGTGGTTCTCGGTGCGCCCCACGCGGAGTACCGGGAGATAAACCCCAAAGACCATCCGCAGGTTCATTTTGTGGATATATGGAATTTTTGGAAGAAATAAACTATGAAAATTTTGATAACAGGCGGCGCGGGATTTATAGGATAC